>JALHTX010000083.1 GCA_022866015.1 Thermoplasmatota archaeon | reverse complement strand
GACCTTTAAAACATATGGTTATAATAGCGATGGTGATACTAATAATCCACCTCAAGTAGTTATAACATATCCACATAATAGAGATACTATTTCTGGTAATATCACAATTACTGGAACAGCTTTTGATCCTGATGGTTATGTACAAAATGTAAAGGTGAATACTGGAGGTGAATGGAAAACAGCATCAGGTACGATATCATGGATTTATGATTGGGATACAACAAATCTTGATGATGGCGACTATGGTATTAAAGCTATAGCTACGGATAATAAATCTTGGCCATCTGAGACAGCATTGGTTTATGTTACTGTAGATAATAGTGGTGGTAAGAATAGTCCACCAAATAAACCTAGCGACCCAGATCCAGCTAACCATTCAATAAATGTTGATATTAACACTAATCTCAGCTGGACAGGTGGCGACCCAGATGCTAATGATACAGTTACATATGATGTATATTTTGGTAGTATGCCACCTTTTCAAAAGATTGCAAGTAACATATCAAATATGTCAATTAATCCAGGAAACCTTGTTAATGGTTTAACATATTTTTGGAGTATTGTAGCATGGGATAACCATAATGCTTCAACAGTTGGTCCTGGATGGTATTTTACCACTATAAACCCTAATAATAGACCGCCAAATAAACCAAGTAAACCATCTGGACAAACAAAAGGTAAGATAGGACAAAACTATTCATATACAACTAGTACAACAGACCTTGATGGAGACCAATTATACTATAATTGGAGTTGGGGGGATAGTACTTATAGCGGTTGGATAGGACCATATTATTCAGGAGAAAATGTTAATGAGTCTCATAATTGGACTAAGAAAGGGAATTATGAAATTAAAGTCAAAGCAAAAGATATTTTTGATACTGAGAGCGATTGGTCAGACCCTCTAGCCATCAGAATGCCAAAGATATACACCTGCAACCAAATCATACAACAACTTATGAATATGTTGCATCGTTTTCCTTTCATTGAAAAAATACTAAACCAATACAGTAACTAAAAAAACCAAGCTCTAACTTTTTTTCTTTTTTTTATATAAGCATGTGAGAGTTTTGTATGTTCAATATATCTTTATTATCTGATTATAATTTGTATAGTTTATAGATATAGATTTTCTAGACTAGAGTTACATACATATTAAGATACATTTGTATAATAAAGTTTAAATATAAATATAATACCAAATAATAAACAGGTGAAATATGCTAAATAAACGTATTTTGTTAATAGGACTATTAGTTATCTTAATTTCAATTTCATTTGCTCCATCCTTAATAAGTATAAATACATTAACTCCGTCAACTATAAATGCTAAGGTATTACCAAAAAACTTTCTTTATCTTGCAAAAGTACAAATTTTCCCTTCAAATTATTCAGGTTCTCATTTTATAATAAAGCGTAGTTATAATTCCGGGATCTGTATTACTCAAATAACTCCTATAATTCCGTCTGGAAAACCTTATTATGTATTTGGTATATGTACAGCACATTTTTTAATTGGAAATGCTACAAAATATATAGATCTTTTCGGTAAAAGTCATTATCGTATAGAGGGATATGCAATACAATTAAGTTATACTGATTTTACTGATTATATCCCATAATTTATCATTTATGATCTTCATAAAAATTGAACAAAAGGTACATCTCATTTTTTTTTTATTTTTTATTAAACATATTTTTTAGAAAGAGAAGTTTTTAAATATATAGTTGTTTTAAAATAATGATTTGAGGACATAGCTAACGACAACTAAAAATTTAATTGTTCTTACAGTGTTTTTCATATGTTTTTAAATAATCCTTTTATATAACTGAAGGAATTATTTCTGTTGATATGATATTGGGTAGATATAGAGTTTCGAGGAGGAAAATATGAAAAAAAAATAATATACTTTAAGGAAAATAATCAAGAAATAACTTGTTTTGTTAAGTAAGCTGGTTATGAAAAATGGTTGAATAAATATTAGTTTTTTTCTCCTGTTGAATATGGAGAGATAATGCTTTAGAACCATGTTTGTTATCTGTTACCCCTAGTGTATTGGGAGTAAAACACCTGTTCTAAGCATCTGGAATTATATACACACCCTTTGCATTATATTTAATTCATCCTATCAAAAATAAAAAACCATGACACAAAATATCATTAATCTAGTATATAAAGTTAACCTTTTTTGGGGCTTTGGTTCATAATTCACCTCTTTTAACAGCCAGTCGTACTGTTCTATGGATAAGCTGTCTTATGTTATATCCAATTGTCTTCAGCCATATTTCATTGGTTTGACATTTCCGATTTTTACTGGAGAGATAGGAATTGGT
>JALHTX010000082.1 GCA_022866015.1 Thermoplasmatota archaeon | reverse complement strand
TCTTATTCAACAGGAGAAAAAAAGAAGGATATTCTAATATCCTCGAAGTTGTCTTAGTATTGGAAACACTTGTGGGAATCGTTCGAATAATTTTTCTATGAGCTGATAAAATGGTATGTTTATTGATACCGGCATCTTCACCTTAAGTGTTCCCCAATCACTTTCATGACCAGCGATGTCCTTTGCTTTGGCTTTAACATTATAGGTTCCCTTTATGGACCAGGTATGTGACTTGGTTATTTCATTTTGATCTCCTGATTCATAGGGACCTATCCATCCACTGTTTGTATTATCTCCCCAGTCAATGAAGTAATACACATCAGAACCTTCAGGGTCTCTTGTCATGAAATTATAATCAGTAGCTATATCTATTGTTCCTTTATCGGGTCCAGTTATTGAAGGAGGCTTTGGTGGTCTTATATCTGGCTTAGTAAAAAAACTCCATATTGGACCATAAGAAGATACACCATCGCTATCCCAAGCTACTATTCTCCAAAAGTAAAACTTATAATACTCTAACCCTTCGGGAGAAAATTTATTCGTTGTAATATTACTTTGTATCTTTTTTAAAATTTCTTCACCTAAATAAATGTCGTAAGTTACAGGATCGCCATCAGGGTCATCACTTATCCAGCTTATTTGTATATCAATGGGAATATAAGTTGCGCCCATTTCAGGGTATGGATTAGATGGTATATTAGGTGGATTATTCGTAATAAAATCATATTCAAATCCGGCATAGGTACCAACATCATTGGAAATAACAGCTCGGAAATAATATTTTGTATTTTGTAGGAGATTCGTTATTTCATAAGAGACATCACCGTTATTGTTTATATGCTGACTTGGAGTTTTATATTTATAATCAGATGTAGAATTATGAGATGATGTATCATAAACAAACCATACATCACAGTCCACGCAACCTGTATCTGAAACAAGTCCATTTAATCTTGCTTTAGTTTTAGAAATATTAGAGGCATCTCGAGTTTCAATATAAGGATAACCAGGTGTAAAACATAAATTAACACCTTGATCATAATTCTTACCATCATAAGCAACTGCACGAAAGTAATATGTGTGCCCACGATTTATATTTCTTGAATTTAGTGTTGCACTAAACCAACCTGTTTCATACTTTCTTATCGTGGGGGTTCTTAAAAGATAATCTTCAAAAGAATTATGAAACGATGTATCCCATACAAACCAAACATCACAATAGTCAGAATCCCAAAAAAAGAATAAATCCCCATTCAGAGTAGCATAGCCACCACAGGGATCAACATCAGTCGCAAACGAAGTCAACACCCTTGGTTTAATCATGGTACATTTATTGGTAGTATCTGTAGTATTTAAATAATAATCACATTCGTTACTAGTGATTTCTCCTTTTATACTTGTTAAAAAACTCGTTCCAATAAACAGCATACAAATTAATATTCCAACTATTTTTTTATTCATCTTTTTACCTCCACCAATTAAAAATATTTCCTATCTTGCAACATTGAATAGATTATCTTGTTTTAAATCTTATGAAAATTATATGCAACAAAGTTAAAAATAAACAGCATAAAAATAAAAATTTGTTAAATCTTCACCTTAACAACCGTTTATAACAAGAGACCTTAGGATCTAATAAGTTCTTTTTCTTTTTCAGTCATAAAACGTTCTGACATTTGACCAAGTCTGTTAGAAATCTTATCTAAATCTGAAAAATTATTATGCGATAAAAGGTTTGCAATTCCCATACTTAGTGTAAATACAGCAAGTTTTTGTTCTCTCTTAGATTTATAGATCTGATAAGGTGTAACATTTAATTTATCATAAGACTGAAATTCTTGTCCATCGTTATTATCAACCAATTCATTTAGATGGCTTTTTATTTGCAATAAAAACGTGTGAAATTGTATAATCTCATCCTTTTGCATATTTTTTCTCTCAAACTACAATTTCAAAACAACTATTTGTTTATAAACCTCTCTTAATAGATGTTAATTTTTACTGAGGAAAAATCATAGGTTCTGAGGAATATCCTTATCATCTATAATACAGAACTTACAATCATCACGAATCCCATCACTTTTATCTAAGTTTTCAGGTTTCGCAAAAACTATACAAAGGAAAGCACGACATAGTAAAATTGAGACAACCCTGCAATACGATCATGTTTCAGATGTTAGGGTAATGAAATATTTTGAAAAATAACAGTCGGGGAATGAAATCTCTAAACACGGAGTATGAGTTAGAGGAAAAAACTAAGTGATTAGAGAAATGGATACATCTAAAAGTCTAAGAAGATATCAATTAAGTAAACCGTTCAATAATCTTCTTAGTTTCTTCCTCAATAACATCACATATTCTTTTAATTTCTCCAGATAAACCAGGTGGTACGGTATTATTTGCGGCTAAGTAAGTAAATCCTGAGTCAATTGTTCTATTGAGAAGCCCATATTTATCATATAAATTTGAAATATTGTTCAACAAATCATAATTCTTATCTTCGTATTCAATAATTTTTGACCAAAAAGCTTCTTTATTACTAATCTCCATTCTATTCGAAGGAACTGCATTAGCAGGCGTAGATGACAACTTCCTGGCTTTGCCCTTATTAGATTCAATTTCATTTTTTATAATAGTATAAAGTTTCTTTAGCAATCTCTGATGACGGATAATAGTCTCAAATTTGGCAAAAATAATTCCAAAAGTAAAAATTGCAAAAGCTACCAGAAAATTCAAAATAGGTTGAATAACGTTTTGTAATAGTGCCTCATATTCAATTTGTTCTGCCTCAGTTGTAATATGAAACGTCATTGTATCCGAGGCTTCTTTCCAGACATTATCTTCGCCTTTATACAAGTATATAATTTTCAAATCATGTTCGCCAGAAGGAGTTTCGTTTGTTGTTGAAATTGTAACAGTAATAGCAGATTTTTTACTTTCATTTACTCCCCATAATGGATGTAATTCACCAAATTGATAATCCTTCGGTGGAATAACTTGTGGGATAATATTTAATGGAAAAAGTTGAGCATTGGTTCCTTGATTAGCTAAACCTTCTACATAATTCTTTCCTAAAACAGTTACTTTTGTTACCCTAATATCACCGTTTACATAACATAATAGATAATCTGCCGATACATTTCCTGCTCCAACTAAAAAAATATTAAAAGTGATGTTATCTCCGGGATTAATCCTTGTAATATCTGAACAAATTACTATATCAAACGTAGGTATTTTTGCTGAAGATGTTGGTGAATAAAAAATTAGAATTACAAATGATAAGAAAATTAGTATTTTCGGGATATTTTTTCGCATAATTTCCTCGCCCACTAAGTATTCGTATTACCTTTTCATTTATAAATTTAATAGTTAAACCTAACAGATAATTGCTGATTAACTTTACATATCGACTTAGCTAGTTGTCGAAAAATAAATTGGTCAATTCCATCTCATAATTGAATAAATTTTAAACTGAAAAACTAATCATTTTGTATGATTTCTCTTTGTTTTTTCACCTGTTGAATTGAAAAAAATACTCTAATCATGATTCCTTGATTACATCCTGCTAGTTATGATAATTAGAAATAAAAACTAATTATCCATAAAAAGATTTAAATTTTTTTAAATCCACGATAGCCCAAAGAAGAGAGAAAATTAATAAATTATAATTTAGAATTTTTCTACTGTAAAAATTATCCATAACTTTTTGATTAAAAATCAATTATCTTTGAAAGCAGGATGAAATCTTTTCTGTTGTTCGTGAAAATCTTCCCAACTTGATTTTTTATAATGTTTTTCTTTAACCAACGCAGAATGTTGAGATGCCCTTGCAGTAACTTGCGAATCTGCACCAGCCATATCCATATGCCTTTCTCCAGCTTCTCTTAATGCTTTAATTGTAACCAAATGATATTCTTTACCCGTTAAGGTTACTTGCTCAACCTTTTGTATTCCAACTTTGGTTGCAATTTCATTAATA
>JALHTX010000081.1 GCA_022866015.1 Thermoplasmatota archaeon | reverse complement strand
TATAGATGCAAACGAGGCATATCGCATCGGACTAGTAAATATGGTTGTTGCAGATGATAAGCTCATAGAAGAGGTAGAAAAGATAGCAGGTAAAATTGCAGCTAAATCAACTTTACAAACAGCTTTTATTAAAACACTTGTGAATAAAGGAATGGATGTTGATTTGAACAAAGCATGTACCTTAGAAATATCCTATTTCTCTAAAAGTTTTGAAACAGATGATCAAAAAGAAGGAATGAATGCGTTTCTTGAGAAAAGGAAACCATCATTTAAGGGGAAATAACTCTTTTTTTCATATTTTTTTATTTTAATATTTTTCCAAGTACCTCTTCAGCAGCAGCATATGGATCAACTTCTTTTCTACTAATTTGATCAAGTAGTCTTTCAATTGTATCTTCTAATTTTTTTTCATCAAAAATAAGATTCATCAGTCGTTTCCGAATAATCTCTACTAGTTCAGCCTCGTAACGTAGTCTTCGTTTATCTTCAAATTGTTTTGTTTTCTTTAAAAATAGTATATGTTTATTTATCTCATCAACTAGTTCTTTTGTCCCTTTATTTTCTTTTGCAACTGTTATAAGAACCGGTGTTTTTCTATCTTTACCTGAGCAAGAAATATCAACAAGGCTTTGCACTTCAGCAACGGTTTGTTCTACACCAGGTCTATCAGCTTTATTCACTACGTAGATATCTGCAATCTCCATAATCCCCGCTTTAAGTGTCTGAATAGAATCACCAAGACCCGGTACAACAACAACTAGTGTTGTATCAGCAATTTTTATCACATCAACCTCTGCTTGACCTACACCAACTGTTTCGACCATTACAATATCTTTACCTGATGCATCGAGTATCTCTACAACATCATACACAGCGCTAGCAAGTCCACCAAGCATACCCCGAGTACCCATACTACGAATAAAAACACCATTATCCATAGCAAGATCTGTCATACGTACACGATCACCAAGAAGAGCACCACCACTAAATGGGCTAGTAGGATCAATAGCAATGATACCAACTTTTTTACCCTGTTTTCTGTACTCACGAGTAAGTTCACATATAAGCGTACTTTTACCTGATCCCATTACACCAGTGATACCAATAACATGAGCTTTACCTGTATGAGGATGAATATTTTTCATTATTTTAGGTGCTTGAGGATCATTATTCTCGGTAAGGGTAATCAACCGTGCTATAGACCGCGGGTCACCATTAAGGATTTTTAAAGCAAGATCGTTCATTTTTTCACATTCTTTTTGATAAAATCAACAATTTCTTCGCATGGTGTACCAGGACCAAAATCACCACAGATGCCTTCTTTTTTTAGTTTTGGTACATCTTCCTTAGGTATTATCCCACCACCAAGAATAAGTACATCATTCATACCCTTTTTTTTCAACAAACGAGTGACATCAACAAACAAAGTCATGTGCGCACCAGATAAAAGGCTAAGACCAACAACATCGACATCCTCTTGAATAGCAGCTTCCACTATCATTTCTGCAGTCTGATGAAGACCCGTATAAATTACTTCCATTCCGGCATCACGAAGCGCTCGGGCAACAATTTTTGCTCCACGATCATGACCATCAAGACCAGGCTTTGCAACAAGTACTCTAATTTTTATTTCCATTTTATTTTTTCACCTCAATAAATAGCAACTTCATCATATTCACCAAACACATCACGTAAAACTTGGCAGGTTTCACCAAGGGTGGCATAAGAATGAACACAATCAAGGATATATGGCATCAAATTTTCATCACCTTCTGCCACTTTCCTAAGACTACTAAGACTACGCTCAACCTTATTACTATCCCTATTTTTCCTTAGTTTTTTCAAACGATTAATCTGACGCTCTTCTCCTTTTTCATCCATCTTAAGAATAGGGATATCAACAGGTTCATCTGTTTGATAATTATTAACACCAACAATTGTTCTTTTATTATCATCTATTTCTTTTTGATATTTATAGGCTGCATTTGCAATCTCCCGCTGGTAAAAACCTTTTTCTATAGCAGAAAGAACCCCACCTAACTTTTCCACACGATCCCAGTATTTGTAGGTTTGCTCTTCCATCTCGTCAGTAAGCCATTCGATATAATAAGAACCACCAAGGGGATCAATGGTATCTGTAACACCGCTTTCTTCAGCAATAATTTGCTGTGTTCTAAGAGCAATTCTAACTGCTTTTTCAGAAGGAAGGGCAAGAGCTTCATCCATACTATTTGTATGAAGACTTTGTGTTCCACCTATAACTGCTGCAAGAGCCTGTATTGTTACTCGTACAATGTTAATCTCAGGTTGCTGAGCAGTAAGTGAACATCCTGCGGTCTGTGTATGAAAACGCATAAGCATACTACGAGGGTTTTTTGCACCAAGTTTTTTTAGTTCTTTTGCCCAAATACTTCTAGCAGCACGGTACTTTGCAATTTCTTCAAAAAGATCGTTATGAGCGTTAAAAAAGAAACTTAGACGAGGTGTAAAATCATCGATTTTAAGTCCTCGTTTAATCGCCCATTTAACATATTCGATACCATCACCTACAGTAAATGCAAGTTCTTGAACAGCGGTAGAACCTGCTTCACGTATGTGATAACCAGAGATGCTTATTGTATTCCAACGAGGAATATATTTGCTACCATATTCAAATGTATCAACAATTAAACGCATAGAAGGTTCTGGTGGGAAAATATAGCTTTTTTGGGCAATGTATTCTTTGAGTATATCATTTTGAATAGTACCACCAATAACATCTTTTGAAATTCCACGGTTTTCAGCATTTGCAATATAAAAACCCCAGACAATTGCTGCTGGTCCATTAATAGTCATACTAGTAGTAACTTTGTCAATTGGAATGTCTTTAAACAATATTTCCATATCCTGAAGACTAGAGACAGCAACACCACATTTGCCAAACTCACCGCGAGACATAGGATGATCAGTATCATAACCATAAAGCGTTGGATAATCAAATGCGACACTTAGTCCTGTTTCACCATGTTCTAACAAATATTTGTAACGTTGGTTTGTTTCCTCCGCACTTCCAAAACCAGCAAATTGTCTCATAGTCCAGAGACGACCGCGATGCATAGATGGATAAAC
>JALHTX010000080.1 GCA_022866015.1 Thermoplasmatota archaeon | reverse complement strand
TCATAAATATTATTATTTACTTTTATTCCTTCTTGGTTACTATTTAAATTTTCATTATTTGAATAGCTTCCAATAACAGATACTGTACTTACTATCATCACCAACATTACAAAAATAGCTATTATTTTTTTCATATTTCTCATACCCCCAATCAATTTTTTTTTATTCTTTCCCTTTTAAAAGAAAGGATACCTATAATTAAGTAATATAAACCTAACATAAAAGAATATCGGATGTTCTTTTAATAACTTAAAACTCCTAGAAAAAGAGTGAATAGTAACCCTATGTAATTTATTTTGACTAAAAATAAGAAAATATAAAAGATCTATAAACATGAATTTAATTGAAAATTTACATTGAATTTAATATATTGCTCTCTATTATCTTTGCAAAATCGATAAACATAGATTGATTAACGGTCAGTCCACCACCGTAAATAGTTACAACAATATCTTCAATTGTAAAACATAGTTGGTAAGTATCAATCTCAATTTCCTTCGTATAAGGTGTTTTAAATGATAAATATGAAGATTTGTCGCCTATCTTTTCTATAGGAATATTTAAATGTCCTTCGTCTAGTTGCTTATTTGTCCAAAGATCAAAAAATAGCTCTGCTTTTTCCTTTGATTCAAGCCTTGTTATTGATTGAATAATCTTATTTTTAGGATCATTTGCGGAAATGGGACCAGTACTAGTAGCATTTTGCATAAACATAGATTGATAATGCTCTGTATATTTCCATATGCGTCCATCGCCAGTTGTGTTTGTAAATTCTCCTGGTTCTGTCATATGTTTTTCATCAACTAAAGTATAATTTCCATCGATATCATCTAGAGTCAAAGCTACTGTATTTAAAATAAAAGTGCTATTAAGTGTGAATACTGCGTTTACAGCTTCATTTTCATTTATTGTTAGTGTTTGTGGTGATGAAGTTCCAGTGAGGTTTCCACTGAATCCTGTAAATGTTGAACCATTTGAGGCATTTGCCCATATTACCACTATATCTCCATTATTATATGGGCCAGATGGGCTAACCTGGACTGCCCCAGATCCTGTTCCACTAGTATTAAGTGTTAATGTATAAGTGTGATTATTTGAAGAATTAAAAATTATATAAAATCCTCCAAATACGATTATGATTATAATCAATAATGATATCAATAGTATTTTTTTTTTCATTAACAATTCACCTAATTATAATTTCATAACAACTATTTATTTATAAAGTTCTCCATATAGTTTATTTATTTTGCATATTATAGGTTAATAGGTATTATCTTATTTTAATTACCTTGGTTAATAATATAAGGATATTCATTTTTTCTTGCGTTTTTTTTCTGTTTAATTATCATAATTTTATATGCTATTAATTCGTTATTATCAATACTTTTTTCTTCCTTAAAACTTTTTATTTATCAATTATTTTTTGTAATCTATTGTCTTGTAAGAATTATAGTCCAGCTTTCATCCTTTAATGTAACTTTATTATCATTTAACGAAAAAGTATAATCATAATTAAATGTCTCATTTTTTGCGCTCATAGTCAGTTTTTTATCTGTTATATTAAATGTTCCCCATGTATCCGTTTTAGAAGATCTAGCGAGAAAAGTTCCATTAGTAAAGAAAATATAATATCCTTCGGCTTTGTTTGTTCCTGATGTTCCATTTGCTGACCATGCTCCTAAAATTTTTACTTTAAACCTTAATTCTTTTATCAAATTTAATGATTTTTGTAAGTGGGTAATTGATTGATTTGTATAATAATTAAAATCTTTAAAATAATTTAAACTTGTATTAAAATCTTTATTATCAATAGCTTCACAAGCTTTTTTTATAGATTCCGCTGCTTCCCTTGAGGAGTTATAATAAGCTAAATGTTCATTTTGTATAGGTTTATAAATATCTGAAACTGCAAAAGCTACTAGTATAGTTATATTTTCATCGAGTGCTTGAATTGTTGATTCAGCCCATGTCCTTACTTCTTGTGTGTTATTTTTATTTATTATATCAACTGAAGGCATTTGTATACCTTCATATGAATCATTTGATAAATAATCTAAAAACGCTTTATTATCATTAACAATATTATCTGTGTTTTGCTTTTGCTCATTACATCCACTAAATCCAACTGTTAGAAGTATGATAATTATTCCAAGTATTATTAGTTGTTTTTTCATATTTTTCCTTCCTTCAATCTACAATTTCATATATCTAATTTTTAACATGTTTAACACGATAGATAAAATATCCACCAATAATTAATAATAAACCAATAAAAGTAAGCAATAGTGCTCCAATTATACCAGCTGTATTTATAGGGGACCAAAAACCAAATAACATACTAATTAGTGCATACAATCCCATAATTAAAAATGGTATCCCAAAGATAAATGAGCCTAATGCTAAATTTTCTCCTATAATCTTTCCACCTTGAACACCCGACTCTCTTATATATTTATCTGACTCTATATTATAATTTTCTGATGTCTTTTTAACCATTTTTTTTCCTCAAATATTATTGTCTATATAATATCTCAGTTAAACTTAATCCGCTTACGCTTTGATAACTTAACTCCAATTTTTCATCATTAATCCAATTCATAGTATAATATCCGTCATCTTCTAACCAATGTTCGATATATAATTTATTATTTTTAATACTATAATTATAACTATTATTACTACCAACACCTATATAAACAGTATTATTACCAAATTCCCATATATCATCATTCGTATCTTTCCAAGTTCCTTTTATACTTCTATTACTACCTATACAACCGCTTAAAACAGCTACACCAACCGTCATTAAAACAATCAGCAATATTGTTATTTTTCTCATATTTTTTCCTCGCTTAAAACAAAAATTTTATGTTCTATCATATATTATTTCTTCTCCTTCACCACTAAATGGTGTCATTGATAAAATATTATTTGATAAAAACTTGTATCCAAAATCTGAAGTTATATTTTCTCCACCGTAAGTGATAGTGAGTTTTATTACAGTAGCATTTATTGTATATGTTGCATCTATACTGATATTGGCGGTAATAACACAAGTCCCATCTTCTCTAAAAATAAATTGAGAGCCGGAATCTCTTTCTGTCCATGTTCCAACTATTGAATATTTTGATTCGTTTTCCTCATTACATCCACTAAATCCAACTGTTAGAAGTATAACAATTATCCCAATTATCATTAGTTGTTTTTTCATATTTTCCCCCTCAAACCATTATTTCAAAAACAACATTTGATATATAAACCTCTCTTTAACAATTGTTTAATAAAAATAGGGGATTAAAGATTTCCCGTTTTGAAAACTTTATTTTTTCATCATACATCACCCTATCCTTTTTAAATTACAAAACAAAAGGCATTCAGCACCTGGAAGCCACTGCATCATCAGGTGGC
>JALHTX010000079.1 GCA_022866015.1 Thermoplasmatota archaeon | reverse complement strand
TATATCCATTAAAATACGCATTCTATCATGCTGACTATGACTGATACCTGTTGCAATAATATCAATATCAAGCTTACCTGTTTCACGATCCATACCAACACGACGTAAATATTGTTCTATAATGTGAATCGATCGCTTTGCATCATCTATTGTTGCCTCCTGACTAAGCCTTATCTTTGCACTAGCCTCGGCAAGACGTACAAATGCTTCAAGCTGCCTGGGCGTAAAAGCAATAGTATCCTCAGAAGAATTCCTAAAATTAACATAATAATCTTTAATTATTTCAAGTGCATCATCAGACATAACAGGGAAAATATTACGTTTAGCATAAGCAACATATTTGCGTAAAAACTCTGGTTCAAAAACAGGTTTAACGATTTTTAATAGAGATTCTTGTTCTTTTTTAGTATATTTTGATTTCTTAAAACCTTTAATGTTTTGTGAAACCTCACCTGCTTTATGCGTCCAAAGGATATGCTGAGCAAGTTCATCATCTTGTTTCCTATTTGGTTTATCAATTATAGAAAAAATAAGATCAAAACGAGAAATAAGTGCTGGCGGCATATTTATTTGCTCATGTATTGGTAAAAACTCATCAAAACGACCAAGTTTAGGATTAGCCGCAGCAAAAATTGCACAACGTGCTTTAAGAGTTGCATTAATACCTGCTTTAGCTATACTAATTTCTTGTTGTTCCATTGCCTGATGAAGAGAACTTCTATCCTGATCCTCCATTTTATCTATCTCATCAATACATGCAATACCCATATCAGCAAGAACAAGAGCACCAGCTTCAAGCGTCCACTGTCCCTCACCAAACTCATCACGAACAGCGGCAGCTGTAAGACCTGCTGCAGAAGATGCTTTACCAGATGCATAAACACTTCGAGGACTAAGCTTACTCATATATACAAGCATCTGAGACTTTGCAGTACCAGGATCTCCCACAAGCAAAGAATGTATATCACCACGAATACGAGTACCATCCGGCATATCTTTTGCGATACCACCAAAAAGCTGTAAAAGAAACGCTTCTTTTTCAACACTCATACCATAAATAGTTGGCGCAATACTAGAAGTCATTTTCTCATAAACCTCAGGATCCTTACTAACCTTAATTATTTCTTTTTCATCCTTAGGGGTAACCTCCACCTCTTCAAAAGCAAACTCCTGGTGTTCAATACTAATCGCGTTCATAGTCTTATCAAAAGAAGTAAGTTTATAAGTCCCACGACGACGCTGCATAGAATGCAAAATACCATTCACAACAACCCTATCACCAGGTTGAATCTCACCAACTAAATCATCTTCCAAAAAAACAGTTATACGCTCAGGTTGTGCACCACCACGCAAACCCTCAGGATTCTCCTGAATTTCAATTTTTTGACTATCAATAAACTGAGAAAGACTAGATAAAAGTTTAAACGAAGAAATACGACCACAACCGCCCTGATCCTCATAACACTCAGAAGGCTCCTTAAAAATTTCCTCATCCTGCTCAATACGAACAACAGCACCACACTTAACACACTGAAAAGCTGCAACCATAAGCTTAGGACGAACCTCAGTACGTTTCTTAACAAGGCCGTCAATAGCCATCATTTTACCAAGATGATTAGAACGAATATGACGAATGATAATATGATGAGTATCAGGAAGATTTTTTACCCGAAAATGAAGCTGAAGTTTATTTTCAGAAGCAACATCAATATTTTGAAGCGCCTCATCAGCATTAATAACAGCTTTATAAGGTTGCTCAACAACAAGCTCAGCAAGCTTAGAATCTGCCTTATCAATATCCCAATAATCAACAAAGAGACTGCGTTTATCAGGATACGAAAGAGCAATGGTTTCAATCTGTGATTTACAGTTCTCCTCAAAGAATTTTTGCCATTGAGCGACCAAACTCTCATCTTTAAGTAATTTTACCAAATACTATTCCCCCAAAATTAAATGTAAAAAAATGATAACAGGCTTTGTTTTATAAATATTTTTAGAACCTCATTAAATGTATTTTTAGCGGGTGTGAGAACTCCGTGAGTGGGTGCACGTGACAAATATTGACTACCCAAATGCTTTCTCGACCCCGTTAACCCTTCGAGCATCAGCAGTCTACGGTAAGGTTGCTCACTTCCGTGCCTCACCCGGTTCCC
>JALHTX010000011.1 GCA_022866015.1 Thermoplasmatota archaeon | reverse complement strand
TCACATAAAAATTTTTTACTTTTGTACAAATATCTCCATCATTATCAGTAACAGATAGTATTACATAAAACGAGCCTTTATTTTGATAACTATATGAGGGATTTTGCATATTAGAAGTGTTTCCATCACCAAAATCCCAATACCAATTTACTATATTTCCATCCGAATCAACTGAGTTATCAGTGAATTGAATTAAATCATTAGTAGTTGGATTTGTAGGTATATATGTAAAATCAGCAATAGGTGGTAGATTAGATTCTGAAGATACATTTATGCTCTCAAGTGTACTGAAATCCCCCCATCCACGTTGTGTATTATGTCCTTTTACACGGTAATAATACATTCCCTGGGGATTATCATATATATTAAAAAATGTCGATACTATTGAACCTGAAATATTAGTAACTGTTCCAAAATCAGCTATTGGATAAATATCATCGACATAGAATCCTTCATTCAGAGTACCTGAATCTGTGGAATATCTAAAACGTATGAAAACTGATTCATCAACCCAATCTTCAAGGGAATATTCATTATAAACCCAGCCGTTTGAGGAACCTGTAAAAGTATCAAGCAGAGTAAAAGATCTTTTATCTGTACTTACTTCAACAAAACCCATATCATAATTATTTTCAATATTATACCAGCACCAAAAACTAAGGTTCATCCCATTTGTTATAGGGATAGGATAATTAGTTGTCATAGCTGACGCATCATCATTTGAATACCTTGATTTAAAACTATGAGATGATGAATGAGAGCGAGAGGTAGTTAGTGAAAAACCTTCAAGAGACCATAAAGAAGACCCAGATTCAGCATCATCAGCATTAATTGAAATATTAGTAAGTTCATCCAGCTGATAATAATCTGGTTGCGCAGAGGGGTTCTGTTGAGTCCATGAAACTGTATAATCACCATCTGAGTCAGTAGACATGTCTGTTATTATTGGTGGAATGACTCTAGGTATAACATTATTAATGTTTCCTGCTTCTTGTAATAAATAAAAACCGCCATCATAGTTTTCTTTGCAAATCTGATCCAGATAACCTGTAGTTGGATAAAAAGATGTACAAGCTTCAATGGTATAAGCAAATGTAGGTCGCCCCAGTATATAATGAGCATAACCATATATCCAATCATCTGAATCACCTGTTGTAGGATAAAGCGTAGCACTTTGTTCTGGTGTATATGTACCTGTTCCATCCTGCTGAGTAATTTTAGAAGCTATTGTTGTTCCGACTTGACTAAGATATGTATTATCAGGAGTGGTTTTAGATATACTAAAAGCCCAAGGCCATAAAACAAGTTGAGAATATGTATGCCAAGATATTGAAGTACAGATATCGTGCTGTATAAAAAAATTTTTTATTGCATTGGTACTATTTTCAGATTCTGACAACGGTCCACAAAATGTATCATCACTAGGATTATGTGAAGCACTATCATCAAAAATTGATCCCCATGATCCCCATATATCACCATTTGATGAACCACCAAAGTTACGATTTAGATCAACACCATATGTACCAGATTCCGGGAAATATCTTCTGTTTTTCCGCCACATATTATTACCTTGATCATGACTATATACATATCCATCAGGGTTTTCACACGGAACTATCCATAATCTTCTACTGTTTACAATAGTTGTAATATCTGGATTAATGTTATAATTATCTGTTAAATTATTTGCAATATACAAACAAATTTCAATAGTTGGCCATTCACGAGCGTGAGTTAGACCAAAAAATAAAACACCTGGTTCATCTTCATCAACACCAGGGTTATCAGTTATTTCTAAACACCAGATATCTCTACCTTCATAAGATTCTCCAATTGAATTAAGACTAGCAATATTAGGATGATCCGTTGCTATAGTTTGTAGTATCTGTTCCATTTGAGCAAAAGTATGATATTCCCCTCTAATATTATTACAAAGTGTGTCAATATCGTCTATTTCAATTTTGTATTGTATAAAATTATTAGATAGTTTTACTAAATCTTTTTCATTGATTAAAATATCAATCCATTCATCTGGTATATATGCAATAAGTTCATAGTTATTATATTTTAAAAAATCCAAATTATAATCAGAATAAGGGATTCTTACAAGCATTAATTTTTTCAGATTTTCTTCATTTAATACATTAATTTCTATTGTTCTTAAGGATTTTTTTGTTAAAATGGTAGCTGTAACCGAATAGTTAACACAGATTAGTAGTAAGCAAACTATAATTCCTATAATCTTTTTTCGTCTCATAATATCACGTATCATTAATTTTTATCCTTCTCCATGCCAGATACTCTCTTCATTAACCTTCACAAAAACACCTATCCCTCGAGAAACAGGGAAATCAAACGCCGGATACCCAGGAATATAAAACCAAAACGACTGCGATGCCACAACCCATTTCACAACATACGAACAACCTGTAATATTCTCACAAAGGCTACTAGCAGTAGTATTACTAGATGCATACCAACCAAGCAGATTCCACCCGACCTTCAACGACACATAGACATTCATAATCGGAAGACCAACCATGGATAATGTATCATAACTGTTCATCTGAACAAAATACCCATTACCTGGAGTTAATGGAAAATCAAACGCAGGATAACCTGGTAGATAAAACCAATATGACTGACTAACCGGATTCCACTTCACCACAGACGAACAACCAGAAACATTATTAACAATATCACTTGCATACCAACCATTATCCAAAGGGATCGTGATAAGATTCCAACCGCTACCTAGTTGCATTGCAATAAAAATCATATCACTAGTAATCACATAAATTACAACAGTACATTCATTAAAAATTAATCCATTATCATCACAAACAGTGTAATTTAATTTATCAATTCCCACAAATCCAATAGATGGTGTATAAGAAATATTTCCAGTAATAGGATTAACCTCAACAATCCCATTTGTTGGATAATCTACAATATGTACAGTTGTAGGATCGATTTCTCCATCGGTATCATAATCATTAGCTGTTACATTAATCCAAATACTTTCATTAACATAAGTAAAGGTAGTATCTTGTTTTGCTACTGGTGCTTGATTCTGCTGAAAATTAAAACATCCACTATGATAAATATCATGCCTAAACATAGACCAACCATCACCTGTCCCATCCCCCGCAGCAATTGCATAGCCCCTTCCATGATTATTATCTGGAGGATCTGATGTTCCAAATCCTCCGATTATAAAAATATCAAGTTTTCCATCATTATTAAAATCTTCAATAACTGGTGCATTATCTATTTGAAAAATATTTTGATAATGTGCTTCAAGATCTAATGACCATATTACTTGTCCATTATTTCCTTGAAGAACTCTTAAAATACCATCATCAGCACCAAAAACCACATCAAGTATGCCATTTCCATCTATATCTGCAATTGATGCTCCACGAAACATAGATCCACCAGCAATATAACTCCAAAGTAAATTACCAGTGTATGATAATACACCAAGAATGTTATATGATGTAAAAACAATTTCTAAATGATTATCATTATTTAAATCTGCAATAGAAGTAGGTGAAGCAATATAATAAGGTGCATAATAATTCCATACAAGACTTCCATCCTCACCATTTAAAACATATACATAGTTATCATAACAACCAATAACTATTTCTGGAAGACCATCTTCATCAATATCTGCAAATGATCCTCCATGGTACATATAATCCTGGGGAAGATCTGAATACCATAAAACTGAACCAGTATTTCCTTTTAAAGCATAGATCCTACAGTCACCAGCATATTGTGCAATAACAATATCAAGCTGACCATCACCATCAAGATCTAAGATATTTGGTTCTGCTTGAAAATAACTATTTGATCCCAAATTTATATGCCAACATATACTACCATCCTCACCATTTAAACAACATACATTTCCATACCATGCACCCAATATCACTTCTGGTTTATTGTCGTTATCCACAT
>JALHTX010000078.1 GCA_022866015.1 Thermoplasmatota archaeon | reverse complement strand
TATACCTGTTTTTGATACAACAAGTATACATGCTAAAAAAGCAGTTGAATGTTCGTTAAAAAATAGAGGATAACTAAGATGATAACACTTGCATATATAATACTTACAACCTTTATAATATCACTAATCTCATTTATAGGAATATTTGCACTTGCTTTGAAAGATAAAGTACTAAATAAAATACTCTTGTTTTTAGTAAGCTTGTCTGCCGGAGCTCTTATGGCTGGTGCTTTTTTGCATCTTATACCTGAGGCCATTGAAAAATCGATATATGAGTACGAAGGACATATAAAAATCCCCTTAGAGATTTTCATTTACGTTCTTCTTGGATTCATTTTATTTTTTATAATAGAAAAAGTGCTACATTGGAGACACTGTCACAAAGGAAACTGTGATGTTCATACTTTTCAATATATGAACTTGGTTGGGGATACTATTCATAATTTTATAGATGGTCTTATACTTGCTGCAAGTTTTGTAACTTCAATTGAACTTGGTACTACTACTGCATTTGCAATAGTGGCCCATGAAATACCTCAAGAAATAGGCGATTTTGGAGTACTTTTATATGGAGGGTTTAAAAAGAAAAAAGCAATAGTTTTAAACTTCATAGTAGCATCTACCGCAATATTAGGTGGAATAATAGGATATTTCGTTTCACAAATGATTGATAAAGCAACGACGTTTTTATTACCATTTGCAGCAGGGGGATTCATCTATATCGCTGCAACAGATTTAGTTCCTGAGATAAAAAAAGAGATGGATTACAAAAAATATATGGCAACACTTTTTGTATTCATCCTTGGAATTTTCATAATGTGGTTTACAAAATATGTTTTTAATGGATAAAACAGAAAGAGACTTACTGCCTACGCCCAATAGTAATTTTATAATTGGTAACTTGGTAGATGTCATAAGTTGATATTTTTATTTATTTTGGTTTCCAAAGAGGTTTTCCTAATGGGATTATTGTTTTACTAGCTATTGTATTTATTAAAACTGCACCTGCGCCATAAAATGATAATGCTGAAGTAATCATCAAAAAAACTCCTGCAGGTCGAGGAGAAATACCATTAAGATAGTGTGGTATAAGTGATATCACTGCAAGATCTACTGCAATTAATATTGCAAATAAAACCTTGTTTGTCATAAGTGATGCAACTGTTGCAATAATGCTGAAGAAAAGAATCGCAATTAATCCAAATGCATAATGAATTATCTGTGCAGTGTCTGTAAATATTGTAATAATAAGTGTTATAGCAATAGCATACATTGTCATCGAATAAATACCAAATACTGTAGCACCAAAGATATTTTTTCTTTTAAAGTCCATAACACTTGCAATTAATTGTGCTGTTGCACCAAACATTAAAACCCATGGAATCATAAGTGATTTTGAACTCGATGTTAAACCTAAATCTGCTGCACCTAGAACAAATGCTGCAATGGCAAGACCAAACAAACCAAAAGCCGCAGGTTCTGCAATTGTAAATGGTATTGATTTAATGTTAATATCAGAATTTGTAGTTTTTTCTACCATGTTTAATCACTCGAGTTTTAGGGGAAAATAATGAAGTTATAAATATCGTTTGCTATTATTTTTTAATAGTGTTAAAAATTTAGAAAATTAAAGAAAATTTTAGTTTAAAGGTACATCTTTTCTAAGATCATCTTTCATTTTTCGACCAGTTTGTTCTTCCCATTCTTTAATTGTGACTGAG
>JALHTX010000010.1 GCA_022866015.1 Thermoplasmatota archaeon | reverse complement strand
GTACTATATGTTGTATGGCCTGTAGACATAGCTTGAAACAAAACATATGCTTCACGTCCACGAATCTCACCAACAATTATATATTCTGGTCTTTGACGAAGAGCAGCCTTCATTAAATCATAGGTATCAATCTCGCCAATGAGTTTATCGGCTACTACCTGGCCAAAACCAGTTCGAACAACACCAGGAATCCAGTTAGGATGTGGAAGGTTAATCTCACGAGTCTCTTCTATACTTACAATTTTTGCTTCAGCGGGAATAAATAATGAAAGGGCATTTAGAGTAGTTGTTTTACCACTTGCAGTACCTCCTGCAAAAAGCATATTAATACCATTTTCAACTGCTATCCACATATAAGCAATCATTTCAGAGTTCATAGTGTTAAACTCCAAAAGATCTGATGGTGAAAATGGATCAGCACGGAATTTACGTATAGTAAAAGTACTACCATGCTTAGTAATCTCGTCGCTCAAAGTCATTTGAATACGAGAACCATCGGGCATAGTTGCATCAAGCATAGGTTCTGCGATACTAATTTGCTTACCACATTTCTGAGCCAATTTGTGAACAAAAGAATTTAGATCGTCCGCAGTATCAAACAGTATATTACTCTTTAGTGAACCAAACTTACTATGGTATAAGAATAGAGGAACACCATTTCCATCACAACTTATATCTTCAATATTAGGATCATGCATTAAAGGATCGATCTTACCTAAACCAATAGATAACTTAGAAAGATTATATAAAATTTTGTTATACGATTCAGTACTAATATTAAGATTATAATCTTTTATAACCTTCATAACGTTTTCAATAAGATACTCGCTATCACCTTTAGTCTCAAAATCCTCAGTATCAATTGCCATATTACGAATTGTATCATAAATAAAATTCATTGTCTGCATTTCTTCCTCAGACATTTCATCTTCAACTAAAAAATAACATTTCTCCGTAGTTTCCCGTTCTTTAATTATCTCAACATAAACATATGGTTCAACAAGTGGATAAAAATCAAGCTCATCCCATTCATTTTCAGAAAAACCAAGATCTGAAAGTTTCACCGATTTAATACTAAGAACCTCTTTTGGAAGTTCAATATTATTAATCTCCCCGATAGATTTATTTTTAATTTCACCAGAGATATCTTTAAGTTCTTTGCGTTCTTTATCACTTACATTAGAGCTCCAACCACTAAAATCAGATTCCTGTTCTTGCTCATCAAAAAATACGTGTTCCTGTTTTGAATCTGTTGATCCTGCAGAAGTAATTTTTGTATCTATATGATTTTTTTCATCAGATATTTCAGTACTTCTTTCACCAATATCATTTATATGTTCTTTAAAAAGTTTATTTACTTTTTCTTCAACCTTTTTTAAATCATTTGTTTTAGTTGCATTATTACCTGTTTTTTTGATACCTTCATCAATTATAATTTTCTCATCATCTTTTAGGTTAGGAAGATTATCAACTTTAAAACGAGTTTTTAAAGTAGGTTTAATACCAAAATATTCATTTTTAATATTTTCAGTTTGTTTATTAGAAATATTTTTTTTGAAAAACATTTTTTTCTTATTTGCAACCTTTGATTCTTCAGTTTCTTTTTTGTAACCAGCGTTTTCATCTTTTTCATCTAATTTTTTAATATCTTGGCCCAATAAATCTAAATCATCGTCCAAATCATTTGAAAAATTATCTTCATCTTTTTTTATTTTTTCTAAAACATTTTTTTTATTATTATTAATTAGTTTTTGACTTTTTTTATCTAAAAAATTATGTTTTTTCCAAAAATCAGTAGCATTTTTTTCTGTAGTATTTAAAATTCGAGGATTTAAAGTTTTTTCTTCTTTTTTATTTTTGATTTTTTTATCTAAAAATTTAAATTCTTCATCTTTATTATGTACATTTCCAGGTATAAATGTTTTTTTAATTTTTGATATAACCGTATCAAATTCTTTGGATATTAGACGATCATCTGTTTTTTGAATTTTTTCTGTGTTTTCATTGACTCTATTTTTTTTACGAATTCTAATCCTTGTTTTTGGTTTAGACCTATGGACTTTATGTTCAAGTTCTAGTTCAGGTGTTATTTCATATGATTTTTTATCTAAGGGTTTTTCGCTAAGATTTTTTCTAGCTTTAGAAATGAGTTCCGTACTTAATTTGTGTGATGTATCTTGTTTGTTGTTTTTATTTTCTTTAAAATAAAAAATGCTTTTCTCTTTAGTATTCCCCGGAGGAAATTTTTTTGAATCTATTGAGTTTAAAACAGTTTGTTCTAGTTTACCTTTGTTTTTTAATATTATTTCATCTACAAGTTTTTCAATTTTAGAGATATCGTTATAATTTGTTTTTTTATTTTTTTTACTCAATATATTCACCTCAATAAATTGTTAAAAAGAAATCTGCTTTCCAAATTAATCCTATTCTGCATCCACATCCCTTTTCTAAATATTATATTCAACTTTTTTTATCTGTTAAAATTTCTATTCTAATATTCTTATAGATAAACAAGTTTTGTGCATATCTCATCCAATTATTTTTGTAATAATTTAAATCCTATTTATAACTTTCTTTAAATTAATAATATTTTTAATAATTTTGGGTTGTAGACAAGTTTATAACTTCTTTTTTAATTGTCTAAAAATAAGTTGGACCCATGAGGTAGTCTGGATATCCTACTGGCCTTCGGAGCCGGTTACGAGGGTTCGAATCCCTCTGGGTTCGCTCTCTCCATATGAATTAGCGTTTTTTACATGTGTTTTTTGTTAATAGGTGCTACTATTCTAATTGTATACGGGTTTCTCCTTGCTTTTGTGGGATTAAATTGTAATATTCTTCCTTCAGGACTTGACGCAAATAGTACTGAATTTATGTTTGGACTTTAATGATATTTTTGACAATATTTTCTACTACAATATTATTCCGTTTATATTCTCTTAAACAAGAAAAATAATCGACTAAATAATCACTTATTTATTGGTCGTTGATTATTTTTATCTCTACTATTCCAATACCTTTACAATTGCTACATCTTAGAAAACGTTTACCATTACATTTATAGCATGTCTTAGTCATTTCGTTTAAAAAACCGTATTTTATTACCCCTTTTCCATTACACCTTGGGCATACAATCTTCCCTTTAGCATCGCATACTCTACAATCCACTAATGGCATCAGTTTTGTTATAAATAATTGTGTTATAAATATTTGGAATTTAGGCGATATTTAGATCACCTATTGTTTTATCATATATCTGTTTTAAATCATCTTCTGATTATTAGTCATAATGCTGTAAATCAACATCATTCCGGAGCCTGTTACGAGGATTCGAATCCTTCTGGGTTCGTCTTTTTATTTATATTTTTCTTTGAAATTTTTTCAAAATGTCAAAATTACAAGAAATATTTATATATTATAAGAAGTAAAGTATAACATATAGAGGTCTGGAAAAAAATTTATTTTCTTCCTTTCATCTTTTCCATCCACCCTCCAGATCTCCCTCCCGTCTCTCCAAAAAAAACAAATCTTTTAAAAAATATGACATCCTCCCAAAGTAAATCCATCTAAAGATGGGGGTATCCCATACTTTAACTTCTTTTAATGTAACATGAAGGAACGCAAACCACTCTGCTTAAAACATATCGACCCCTTCAGATAGGTGGGTCGAGTAGTATT
>JALHTX010000077.1 GCA_022866015.1 Thermoplasmatota archaeon | reverse complement strand
TTGACATTATCTTAAACCATCCTGCTGACCGTCAATTCTTAATGTTCCATATCTCCACTTCGTATCAACATCTGTACTTATAATTTTAATTGCAACCTGTCGCCCACGCGCGCGCATGTCGACTTTAGTTGTTGTTGAATATACAATAGTGCTTGATGCAACAGTTTGAGTTGCGCCTGGATATTGTCTTACTAAAAATTGCATGTTAAGACCACCTGATTGATCCTTAAAATCCGGAATGTATCGTTTAATAAACATTGAATTATCTCCGTCTACAATATCCACGTCTCCCGAAGTAATGAACGCGGTAATTGCACTTGTATCATCATTCATTCCTTTTTCTTGGTCATAAAGTGTTGATACTCCATCAGTTAAACCAATAACTGTCGGTTGAGCAAGAGTCGTTGAATTTGGATAATATCTTGTAGCTAATGGATTTGCAAATATATCTTTAGGAGCCCATGTTGTTCTAGCTAAAGTTCCAACAGTCCATAATCTTTCAAGATAATTATAAGTGACTACTCTATCAATTGCAGTAGAACCACTTGATGCATAAAACCAATTTACTTCTGCAAAATCTAAATTAACTCCAGCATAAATAATAGAATGTTCATCTTCATTTAAATCTTGAAATACATAATCTTGTACTGAACAAGGTATTTGTTTTACTACACCATCGAATAGGTAAAAACTTCCATCCGCGATCCAATAGACAACGTTCTCCGCTTCTACTGCTGAATGTATTCCTAAAGCTCCGCAGTTCGTACCAATTTGTTTAAATGAGAATGTAAATGGTGGGCCTACAAACTGCATAGAATGAGCCGATGTATTAGTTAAGATTAATATATCTCCTCTTGTTGGAACTGCAGTTACAATTCTATTTCCTGATGATAATCTTTGAAATCCAGCTGTGTTCGTTGCATTAGGTATAAAATCTGTAATAGATTCTTGCGATCCAAATAATACTGCCATCGGATCATAATTTGAAGTTGATCCTGGTGTTGTTTGTGTACCAAAAAATATAACGTGTCTATCTCTTGGCGATACTGTCATATAATTAGATTGTGTTGGAGCATTAGATAATAATGTAGCTCTAGTATTTCTTGCAGGTAAAAATGCTGATGTATCAAAGTAATAAGTTTTACCACCTACAATTGTTGCAATTATATCTTCACCAAAGTTATCAATCTTCCATACTCTAGGATTTGCTGTAATAACTCCTGATGGTCTTGGTGTATTCCAAGTAGAAAAACCCCACGAAGCTGCACCCCATCCATTACCAAGTGTAGTAACATCTGCTCCTATATTTATTTGAAATGCTGCGCTTGAGGCTGTACCTGATGTAGTAACTACACCTGGTGTTGCAATAGATGCAACATTAATTGTAAATGTATTAGCTGTTTTAATTTCTTGAATTTCAAATTCTTGAGTCATATTGGAGTTTGAAATATTAACTACGCTTACTCCTGTAACCCCTGAAAATGTAACAAAGTCTCCAGCTACTGCTCCATTAGATGTTGCTGTAACATCCACGATCGTCGTTCCGGAAGTAAATGTAAATACTGCGGGGATAGTGGTTGATAAAGGTGTAACGTCGTAAAAGTTGTTATCGTAATAAATATATAATTTTCTGTCAGTTCCTATTGCAGCTAATGAGTCACCAGCTAAATCATTATAAGTGTGAATGTCTCGCGCAACTCCAATTAAGTTGTTACCTACAGCAGGTGACCATCCACCTATCTTTTCAGGAACGCCGTATCTAAAACGGACCATATCACAATCAACCCAACCGCCTTCTGCGCCGTATTGAGTATTTTGCTTATCTATTCCTGGTTTAAATTGTAATTTGCTTAATGGCATAGCTATCCTTATACCACCAAATATGTTGATTTACACTATTTTAGTAAAAGGTGGCAATCCTAATAGAGGTCTCTTATCATATAAATTGGAATCTGCAAACTGTCCATTTACATGGTTATAATGCAAGAAAACTTGCGCACAAATGTTTCCTGTGAATTCGTCTCTCCAATGTTCTAAATCACATCCAGAATATACTAACATATCACCTGGTTCTAGATCCACTCTTATACCTTTTGGTGCATCTGGTTTCATTATATTCTTATATTCATCAATTACATTATTACTTCCTGTTGTATCTAAATAGATAGCCCAAGGATCTCCACCTAGATTTAATGTTGTAGATATCTCACAAGATGGTCTATCTTTATGTCTTTTTAAGATAGAACCTTTCTCGTACACGCGCGCGTACGAGTACGTAGGTATTAAATCTAAATTAGTTTCTTTTTTCATTATAGGCATTACTTTCATAAGTAATGTTTCCATAACAAAGTCTGCGTAATGGGAATATACATTTGGAACTTGTGCATCTTTCCACGTTCCTAACATACCATTTTCTGCTACTAAATTATTGTTATATAGATAATTAACTGCATCTCTTTTAAGTAAGAA
>JALHTX010000001.1 GCA_022866015.1 Thermoplasmatota archaeon | reverse complement strand
TGTACATTATGTGATTGGTAACCACGACTATTACTTTACCGAAATAATAAAACGATTTCCTGAGTATTATACTCTTGATTTGAGGAAATATTTACGACTGGAAGATAACGGAATATCCTATTTTTTTATACATGGTTACGAGCTAGATGCGTTAATGAACTATGAACCTTTAACTCTTGAGGAATATGAAAAAATCAGTGAAGATTTATGTCGTGCAGGAAACATCTTAGGTGATTTACTAAGTGGACTCTGGGGAATTAGAAGTAAAATGTTAAAGCCACCTCAAAAAAGAACAAGCTGGAAAAAAAGGGGAAAAAAATTTCCAAGTAAAATCAACCACATGATAAATATTGAGAATTTCGCATGCTCAAAAGCCAGAAATCTATTTCTTGGGATGGGAAATTATGAAAAACTGGTATTTGGACATACCCACCGGCCTTTCATCAATAACGATACGGCGAACACTGGTTGCTGGGTAAAGGATGCTGAAAAATATAACACGTATTTAGTAATTGAAAATGGGGGATGGCATATGGAAACGTGGAAACCCTGAACAGTATAATTTCAATATAAACTAGTCCTGAATTCAATAGAAATGACTATTAACTCTTTAACCCAAATTTTCAAGAACAATATAATAATCCACTTGCTATTGGATATTTCATATAAAACGCAGTAAAGATTCAACTTCTCAAAAAATCCAACATAGACTCTTCTTTTGATTTTTTCATAACATTTATGAGTATATTTTTAGATGAAAGTAACTGCTATCCAATATGGGGAGTGAATTACTATAAAAAATATAAGGAAAAAAATATGTACTATTTTTCTTATTTTCATTATTTTATTTGCTTATTTCCTAGCTGCCTATACTTTTCATTGGTTTCCTTATAAAAAAACAGTTTATCCAGAACCACCAGTGGGTTATAGTATCGATTACTCCCTTATCAAGAACATGACTGAGAACCTAAGTAACATTATATTTATGGAATACAATGAAACTCAAGGAGAATTAGCAAAAGGTAGAGCTTTTGGAACGAAAGGCGAGCATAGAGCAGCGTTAATAATACAGGAGAATTTTTCCAAACTTGGTCTTAATTCCTATAATGAAACTATTGGAAATGTTGATAAAAACGATACAATTATAGAATTATTGAGAAATGGCGATGGAAATCTTACCACAAAACTGGAAATAATAAATAAAACATCTACACTTAATGTCTCTGGAGAGATAGTCCCTCTTGACTCTTACATCAGTCCTCTTTTGGGTAACACTTTAGACGACAAAAACCTTAGTAAAAATGAGTTGACTGGAACATATTCATTTGAGAAATTACAAATAATTAATGCAACAAACTATACCTGCACCGATGAATTTCTTAAGAATGTAACTGTATTTGATAATATCCATTTAATTCCTGAACATTTGCCCCTAATAAATCAACTTCAGGATATAAAATTAATCCTTAATATTTCTGGGGCTATGGAAAGGGGATTTGAAAAATACTATAATTTCACTTTTTCAAAAATAAATTCAAGTAATATATCGACTTATCCGAGTTTTTTAAAACCAATCGATAATGTATCGGATGGGTTTGTTTTTATAGAAGAGAACCCAAAATTTAATCCGTATATTCAGGAGTTACCATCATTGGAAAATGATGCTAATTACAGCGAGATGTACATGTGGTCACTAGTTGTAAGAAAAACTTTTCATGATCTAAGAATGAAAGCATGGAATAAAACCTACCCTAACTGTACGGGATTGATTTGGTATGATAATGATAGTTATTCCTTTGACACTGGTTTTAAAGGAACATACTTACCAGTAATTTTTATAAACGGCTCAATGGGTAAAAAGATTATCAATAATATTGGTTCTTGTACCATTGACTTTTCTATAAATCAACAATGGAATACCTCTATAGAGAGTTATAATATTATTGGGCAGATCAACGGAAATGATAGCTCCAAAACTGTTCTTATTGAATGTTTATATGATTCTATGTGGTGTCA
>JALHTX010000076.1 GCA_022866015.1 Thermoplasmatota archaeon | reverse complement strand
TTTAGTGTTGTAGTTCCAAGTGTTATAGGACCAAGCATATCATCAGATACAGTAACACCAGAAAGAGGTATATTACCTGTGTTTGTAACAGTATACGTATATATGATTGCGTCACCTATATTTACTATATTAGCACTTGCTTGTTTGTCTAAACTTATTTGTGGACCGTATTCTATTACAACATATTCGCTATCTATATTAGTAATAGGGTCACCTGATGGATCAGTACCTGATGCAACTACAATGTTTACAATTGGGCCAGGTAGATCACTGCTTGTTACAGTATAGGTAGCAGTACCTTGTGTACTTTGACCAGGATTTAGCGTTGTTGTTCCAAGTGTTATAGGACCAAGCATATTATCAACCGCATTAACATTAGTAAGAATAAGATCACCGTTATTAGTTACAATAAATGTATATGTAATTGTATCTCCAATATGTACAAGATGTGTACTAGCTGTTTTTTCAACTTGAATATTGGGGTTTAGTATCGGAAATGGAATATCATCAGGTCTATCTGTATTTGGTGCTTGATCCAAGTTGGGATTTTCTTGGTCAGTAGCCCAAACAAGACAACCACCAGTGGGATTTACTATTTGGTCTAAATCAAGATATAAATCAACACAATTACCAGTAATTCTATAACCAGCAATATTTGAGTCTGTAATTAGACCACTGCTATAGTAATCTGGAGGATTTTGCCATTCTTTAAACATACCATCATTGTCTATATCTTCCAATAAATAGATATCTCCACTATTATCACTGTTTGAGTCTTCTATAAAAAACAAATACTCGCCCTCTATTAGATTACCACCAGAAAGATATGCGTTACAGTCTAAATCAAGCCAAAATTTATATCTTGCATCCTTGCCACCCCATCCAGGTATTCCATAGCATTCTTGTCTTAAATAAATATAATTTGAATCAGTCTGATAATATACATACTGAACATCTCTATAATCATCTCCGGTACCATCTTCTCCGGGATCTGAATCGATTAAAATCCAGTTACTTGGCCAAGTTGGAGCATTAAGTAAATTACTTTGTTTTTTCTCTGGAAGATTCAAAAAATTATTTGTTTCTTTAGTATTGGTATTAGTTTGTATTGAACTGATGATTGGTGAAAAAGATGTTCCGATCATCAATATAGTTGCAACTGTGGCTAATAATATTTTAAAATTATAAATATTTTTGACTTTTTTCATATTCCTGTTTCCCCCACTATATAAAAATTTAATTACTTATAAGAATATAGTTATATATATACCTTGTTAATTTAACATAATATAATAAATTTTTTAAATAATGTTAAATTATTTATTTTTTTTTGTATTTAGGAAACATTTGTTTCTTTTTTAAAGAAAAAAGTTTATTTTATTAAAACAAATATTCCAAATATAAAACCTTCATGTTTAATTGTAACTTTATCTACATTCTTTGCCATAGCTGATACTGTGATATCAATAGGTCCAAAACCTAATATATAGCCATCTTTAATTGTACTTTCAGTTTCTGTTGCATTTGGTGCTAAGGGTGTTTGACAATTTATACAAGATGATGTAAAATCTATGCCTGAGAAAAAACCTCCAATAACTTTTATTTCAATAGTTATATTTTTAGCAGTAAAGCTGCCATTATTTTTTATATCAACAGAAACAGAGCCAAGTCCCCCTGAGATATTCATAATCTCAAAAGTAGTATAGCCTTCTGTTGGATAACCTTTATTTTTCCATTCTTTAAGTCCTCCTAGCATATTATAGATTATACCATTAAAATTATTTTCTACAAGGGTGTTTGCTGCCATTTTGCTGCGGCC
>JALHTX010000075.1 GCA_022866015.1 Thermoplasmatota archaeon | reverse complement strand
GATGAAAATTTCTTGTGAAGAAGACATTAAACGTATGTATGAGCTAAGAAATGATTCTGATGCAGTGTTGGTAGGTATTGGCACAGTTCTATCTGATGATCCCAAACTTACTGTTAAAGAAAAATCTGTTAAAAATCCAAAACAGCCAATTAGAATAGTTCTTGATACATACTGTAGAACTCCAATTGATGCATTAGTTGTGAATGATGCTGCTAAAACTTTAGTCATCATTGGTAAAGATTGCAACAAAAAATTTCTTAGTAATGTTGAATTAATTAAATGTAAAATTGATGAAAAAGGTTTAATCGATTTAGAAAATTTTATTCAGATTCTGAAAGACAAAGGAATTAAAAAACTCATGGTAGAAGGTGGAAGCACTGTTATTGGTAGTTTCTTAAAATTAAATCTTGTAGATGATATGTTTGTGTATGTTGCACCTATTATAATCGGTGGTATAAATACTCCGACATTAGTAAAAAATATTGATGAAAGCATAAATCTTAAATTAGTTGAAACTAAAAAAATAGGTCTTGGAATTTTATTACATTATAGATTGATAAAATGAAATTTTTATGCGATCAAATGTTAGGTACACTTGCCAAATGGCTTCGTATATATGGTTTTGATACATTTTATGCTAATTCTACAATTTCAGATGATAAAATAATTATGATTTCTAAAAAAGAAGACAGATGTTTAATTACAAGAGATGAAGAACTTGCTTTTAGATGTAAAAAAGAAAACATAAAGATAATACATTTTAAAGTTGTAGATTTAGATGAACAAATAAATCTTGTATTGCATGATTTAGTAATAGATAAAGACAAAATTCTTTCACGATGCATAATTTGTAACTCTGAGCTATCTGATATTAAAAAAGACGCAATAAAAGATAAAGTTCCAATTAAGGTTTTTCAAAAGCATGAAGAATTTTGGTTTTGTAAAAAATGTGATAAAATATACTGGAAAGGTAGTCATTATGATAAAATGATTCAAAAATTAATAGATCTATAGCATTTTAACCATTTGGGCATGTGGTATTCCTTTAATTTTAATGACGCTATCGGGGTCTATTAAACCCATTTCTATTGCACATGTAACAGTTTCATCTCCTACCAGATTTGCAATTGTTGCATCCTTTAAAAATTCCTTTAAAATTTCAGGTGTTACTCGTTCACCATCATAAAAATCTTTTCTAACTTCAATTTGATATTTTCCTTCTTCAAATGTTTTACCAATTAGGTTTTTGTCGCATGCTGCTATTAAAGCATCGTTTCTTCGCCGGTATATTTTAATGCTTATCATATAGTCTTCTTCCTTTTCTATTATTCTTAATAATAATATTAGAAAGTGATTATTTATATTATTTTCTTAAAATTACCTTAGTTTTTAAGAAAAGTGGTTACAATCAAATTACCATAATATTAAAATTATTTTTCTAAGCTAAAAAACGATATTTTTATAGAAAAATATTTATAATAGTTATATCAGACAAATGATATTTTTTTTCAAAACCGTAATTCTAAATATTAAAAATCATATACACATTTTTACACACAGGAAGAATAAAAAAAGGTTTTTTCAAGGGAAAGATAGGATGAAAAATATTATTAAAGCATTCTCTGAGCATGGCACCTTTGTTCAACAGGAGACATTAGATTATATCATGTCAAAAAAAGATCCATATGAATTTACATCTTTTTTAACACAAAATCTTTTAGAATATCCACTTGTTTTAACGTTAGATCAAGTAAAAGATATTGAAAATAAAAATCAAAAAGAAGAAGAACTTGAAACAAAAATATTACAACCTATTTTTGAAAATAAAGAATTTCAAACAAAAATGTTATCTGCTATCTATAGTGGAGAAATTGGCAAAAAACCTTTATTTGAAGGTGATCTAGACTATGAAGATTTAGATGATGAAGATGAAGAATCTGAAGAACAAACAAGTGAAATAAAACCAAATATAATCACTCTTAAAAAAGTTAAAGGGTGGAAACCTCTTGCAAAAGAATACGAACCAGAAATACAAGTATTCAAAGACGTAACGGGAAATAGTACATGTGAAGGAACAACAGATGATTTCAATAAATTATTTATGAATCGTTTCAACTCGATTAAAAAAATACTTAGAAATCAAAGAAGAGAACTATCAAATGCAATACCGATAAACAGAATAAAAAATAGTGGACTAAAAGATATTCAAATAGTTGGAATTGTAAAAGAAGTAAGAAATACAACAAAAGGACATCGGTTAATAGAACTAGAAGATGAAACAGGAATCGCGGTATGTATCGCTCTTAAATCTAACCGGGAATTACTTCAAAATGCTAACGAAGTAGTGCTTGATGAAATAATAGGGCTTCATGGTCAGCTAAGTAAAAAAGGTGACCTCTTCGTTATAAATAATATAATAAGCCCAGATATAAGTGTACAAAACCATAAACACAAATCTGAAATACCTATCTGTGCAGCTTTTCTTTCTGATATACATATTGGAAGTAAGCAATTCATGCAAAAAGAATGGGAAGGATTCTTACGATGGCTTAACGGAGAAATGGGAAATGGTCGTCAAAAAGATGTAGCTGGAAAGATAAAATATTTAGTAATACCAGGTGACGTTGTAGATGGAATAGGTATATATCCAAATCAGGAAAAAGAGCTTTCTATAGTAGATGTCTACAGACAATATGAGGCATTAGCAG
>JALHTX010000074.1 GCA_022866015.1 Thermoplasmatota archaeon | reverse complement strand
AGCGCGAACCGATGATGTAGCTAGTAACCCTGATCTGATACCAAAACTTCGAGAAGTCAGTGTCTACTGGATTCTGTGTGGTGTGGAAACTGATTCTGAGGAAAATTTGAAGGAATATAAAAAGGGAATCATAAAATCCGATGCTTATAATGCTATGAAAATCTTAAATAAAAACGATATCTTCGCGCAAGCCATGTTTGTCATAGGTTCTAGACGAGATACACACGAATCTATAGAACGCCTAAGACAGTTTTCTCTTGACTTAACTCCAGATTTAGCGCTCTATACCGCCTTAACACCATTTCCAGGTACAATTTATTACGAGACTGCAAAGAAAAACGGATGGATTGAAGATTACAATTATGCAAATTATGATATGGTACATGCAATTATGCCAACAGAAACTCTTACTAAAAAAGAAGTTCAAGAGGAACTTTGGAGATGCTATCAAACATTTTATGGATCTATACATAAAGGTATTGCAAGAGTTTTATCAACAAATAAACTAAAAAGAACACTCTATCGGCATATGGCTGGTCAGTTTGTATTATCTAAACTTAGGAGATTAATTTGAGAGAATTAAATAATATTTTTTATTATCTTCTGCTTTCAATTACAGCAATCATTCTAATTCTTATAATGGTTCTAGCAAAACCAATTACTACAAATACAAATAATTATGTAGATAAGTTTTTTGTAGCAGGAATATTTTTTATTAGTTGTCTATTTGGTATATCTATTGCTATTTATCCAAGCTGGTGGAAAAAAAACAAACAAAAAACAAATCATACACCTAATTTAAAAAGACCAAAAACAAGTAGAATATTTCAGGGGCATCATCCTAATTGTAGTATATTTAAAAACCATATTATCATTATTAAAAACAAGCCACGATGTGCTGGTTGTTTAGGTCTTATATTAGGAGCTCTAGCATCTATTTTATTAATAACACTTTATCTAATTCTTCCATTAAAACTTTCTATAAATATTTATTATTTTCTTCTTATACTAGGAATTATTGTATTAATTTTTGTTTATGGAGAAATAATACTTTCAAAAAGAAAAATGTTTTTTCACATCCTATTAAACAGTTTACTAATCTTAAGTTTCTTAACAATAACTATTAGTGTTTTAGAAATTACTAAGAATTTAATATATGCAATTCTAACTGTCATTCTATGCTTTTTATGGTTGGATACAAGAATATATATTTCTAATCATCAGCATCAGAGGATTTGTGATTCCTGTGCCCAAGAATGTAAATCTTATTAATCCTTTTTTTTAACGTTTTGAAAGAATACGTAATCCAAAGATAATAATGAATATTGCAATTACTCCAGCAAAAATCCAGCCAAACTCAACCGTGTTAGTCCAACCTAGTATATCAGGGTAGGATTTTGATAATCCTTTCAATATAACTTCAAAGATAATAAACAGACCAATAAGTATAATAATGACACCCCAGAAAATCGCCCAGCCGCGGCCACCTTTGCCACCTGCGCATTCATCTTCACAGCGTTTATTCATATCTTTTTCATGCCCTTTCTTAGTAATATCTAATGGAGCACCACATTTATTACAATAAACTGCATCATCCTCATTTTTTATTCCACACTTCTGACAGTACGTCATAATAATTCCCTATCTCATTATATGTTAACAATTATTTCTATTTAAAACCTATTTTTATAACAAACTTATTTTAAAAAAACTTTTTTTGACCCCTAACTTTTTTTATCTTTCTCCCAAGCAACAGTAGCTACCTTAATCAAATAACCGACAAGAAGAACAATTACAAATATCATCAGCATATATTTTTCGCGCCATTCAGTCTCGACATTTGCAAGTTCCAGATCACCTATACTTGTTCCTACAACAGATAAAATTTTCACTATTATTAAGGATACGACAAAAATTACAATAGCGATAATAATAGGGGAAATCCATTGGAATTGTTTATATTTCCGGGAAAAATAAGAACTATAAGAAGAAACCAGTATTACAACAAAAATCAAAAGTAAATAATCAAGTAGAAGATCACTTACTTCACCCAAAACAGCTGTATCCTCAGCTCCAATTCTTAAAACTTCTATAATAAGTCGTAGTACAATTAAAACAATAAAACTAGAAATTAAAGGTCCAAATATTCCAAAAGAACGATCCCACCAGTTATCTAAATAACTACCTGCTCTATTTGTTGCCTGCTCTAATCTTTTTCCTATATCTTGTGTCTCTTTGCCAAGTTTTTCAGCAGTTTTTTCTATTTTTTCTCCTGCCTTTTTACCGACTCTTTCAACACCACCAGCAAAATCCTCAACCTGTTTTTCAAATGAAGCATCTTTTATAATTGTATTAGTTGGAGAATTACCGCATTTACTACAATATTGTGCATCATCATCATTTTTTTTTCCGCACTTCGTACAATAAATCATTCTATCACTCCAAACCAATATTTTATAACATATTATTCTTTATAAAATATTTCTATTAACAAAATATATTGTTAAAAAATAAAAAATAGAAATAAAAAATAGAAAAATTATGTAATGAGTATCAACTCTCAGCACAGTTAAAGTATTACTTGTTTCTATTT
>JALHTX010000073.1 GCA_022866015.1 Thermoplasmatota archaeon | reverse complement strand
TACAGTCACAAACTCCACCTATTTTCCAACCATCGAGAATATGCAGATGAAGATCGATCAATTCTTAGGAGGAAAAAAATTCAACTTCGATGTGTCCAACTACTTATGTCTTTGACTATAATTGAGTGAACTTTAAATAGTAAATAAATATTTTAAAGGTGTGAAGAAGGGAGAAAAATGAAGAAATTCCTTATTGTATTAGGAGCTATTTCTATCATATTTCTAATGGTATCTAATGCTACTGCAGTACCACAAAAAAATAGTGAACCAATAATGAAAAATATAACTAATAACAAACAACAGGTTACACTGCTTGAAGAGAAATTAGAATTTTATATTGAAAAATTAAGTGATATTACGCCCAACATTCAACCTAAAGGTATAATTGGTATTATAACTGATATCATCGAAGCTATCATCGACTTCTTAATCGATTTGATAGACTCATTAATAAATTTTATTGATGCGATTCAGTCCCTCTTTTCAGCCCTTATTTACAAAGTAAAAGAGCTCATCAATAGGATAATCGAATTTATAGAATGGTTAGGATCAATTTTTAATCCTGAAAGCACTACCACCCTTCAATAATATAGGTATTGGATACTTTGAAATAGCTGGGTATTGATTTCTGTAACAATCTAAACATATGGAATCTCCTTGAACTGTATTATAAGTAAGTTTTGTCTTTTGATTAGTTCTTCCACATATCTTACATTGTTTATCCTTCATTTTCATACCTTATCATTTATCTAAAATATGTATGGCGTCAATTTTTGTTTCTGAAAGTATTTAAAATTGTTGTGTTAAAATGTCAAAAAGTAAAATAAATTCTCTTGTAGAAACGTGCAATTTTACTAATAATATAAATCTGTTTTATAGGATTAAAAAATCTTTCCTAAACACTATTTATAGGAGAAGTTTATAAACAAATAATTGTTTTGAAATAGTGTTGAAAGAAAATGAAAAAAGGTGGTGATATCTATAGCTGAGACTTCTTCGGGTTGGTCTAGAAAGGTCGAATGCGAAGAGGATTACATGGGATATGTTAAGGCTGTGTCAGGACCGCGTATCACTATGTTGTCTCTTTTTGCAGGTTTTACATTCAGTGCCATAACGCTGCATCCTAACTGGCTTCCTATTCCAAGTAGTCTCATCTCGCAATTCATTCTCTTCTTCTTAGTTGTCTTATTCGACTTGTGCCTATTCTTGTTAGCATGGCAAGTCGTGATAGTGGTTGGTACATATAACGTAAGCTACGCACCAGCACGCGCGAAGTGGGAGTTGGTCGTTTTCAATTTGGTGTTTATCGCAGTTTTCATTTTGTGGGGTTGGTCAGTAGTGTTGATGTTTCTAGTACAGAATTTGTCCTTCCTCACGCTGGTGTCAGGTGTTTTATGGGTGGTTATCATTGTCATCAGTATAGAAGTAATGCACGTGGAGCTCAAACACTTAGGATGGAATATCAAAGAGGGACTAAAATATGATGGTAAGTCATAGAGGGGTTAAAAAATTTTGAGGGAGAAAAAATGAGAAAACAACTAATGATCGTTGGAATAATTGCCATACTTCTGATAGTTGGATTAAGTGGATGTACAAATACTAACACAAATAATGGTAGAGAAAATAATAAATTTTTTGGAACTTGGATTGGTTCAGAAACAATTCCTAATGTTGGACTCATAAATATACGTATGACTTTTATGTCTAATGGTACTTTTAATATATGTGGTGGAGAAGGGATAATAAAAACTTACGCTAGCGGATATTGGGATATTAAAGATGGATTATTAATTATAAATGGTGAGTATGGAAAAAGGACATATTCTTATTTATTTTCTAATAACTATAAATCACTTATAATAACTTCTACCAAAGATACTGAAAAATTTGTTTTAACTAAACAATAAGATTTTAATATTATAGTTTTGAGGAAAAAAAATATTTTAAGATAATTACTCAAATTGAAAATTAACCTTTCTTTTTTTCTAGATAAATCAAATGCTCAGACATTTCATTTAACTACCCTATCGCTCAACTCCATATTCAACTTGATAATCTCACTGTTAACTTCTGAAAGATCAAGAACATTACTAAAAATCATGATATTACCCATAAGTTTAGTATATTCCGCAGGCATATCCTCAGATCTCATATTCCTATATTACTTAATAATATCATAGAATTTTACTTGATTCCTTTAAATCCCTATAGAATAATATTGTTTGTAAAGATTTATCCATTAAATAAAACAATACTTAGAAGATATTTATAATTAAAACTATAAATGCTATCTGAACCAATAGCATTACAATAGCGGAAGGTATATACCACTTATATATCCTTGTTATATCTGTTTTTAGATAATCACTACTTAAAACATTACAAAGATGAATAGGTGAAATAAGATAACCTACTAATGCACTTATAAAAATAAGACTTGTCATTCCAATAAGCATAATATTATCTGTTGGCTGCGGGAAAAAAGGTTGAACTATTGGGTAAGATAATGCTATTGCTCCAAGGTTATAACCTGTTAATATCCCTAAAATTAATGGTATTAAAACAACCATTGATATAACAGGAATATTTGATGATTCAATTAATTTAGCAATTAAAAGATCAGCTTGCGAAACTGTTATCATTTGTCTAAAAATCATAATACCAAAAATTGCCAGAGCAAGTTTAAATGTAAGTGATTCTTTAATTAATGATATAAACTCCTTAGAGGATATTCTTAGTAAAAAATATAATGAAAATAAGCTAAGGATTATACCAATTAAAAAAGCTCTTATCTGTGGTATGCCAAAAATCCATAAAACTGCGTATGTTAATAATGGTATAATAGGTGGAATTAAAAATTTTAAACCATTTAAATTTCTATTTTTGTATTTTTCTTCTGTTTTGAAGTGATTATTTTTTAAAAATCTTTTTAAAAATAACAATCCAATTATTATTGATGTTAGAAACGCAGGTATATTTATAAGCATCAGAGTAGATATTTCAATATCTGAAAACCCAATGCTACATATAAGTATCATCGCGGAGGATATCGGATAAATTGGAAACCATATATGACGAAACCAAAGATTCAGATAATTTTTTTGATTTTTATTTAACTTGTATTTTTCTCCTTCTTCATCAATCATTGGTGCAGAAAAAAGTGCACCACCTGGTACTGGCATAAGGCCATAAAGAGCTGGGATTACACCCAATATTCCCCCTTTTGAAAATATTGGTCTTAATGATTCAATTATTTTTTTAATTGCTCCTGTCTCTTGCATTAATTTTGCAAGAACATAGATTAAAGTCATAAGTATTGCAAGTTCTATTGTTTCGGTATAAATCTGATTTGTTTCAAAAGAATAAAAAGATGCTTCAATCATTGCTTTTGGAATATCCAAAATATATATTTCTTGCAGCGAGAAAATCCCAACAATTAATGAACCGATAATCAAAGATAAACCAAAATTAAATTTTTTACGAATTAGAAAAATAATTACTACAAATGCAACAATTACTCCAATTAAGTTCAGCATTCGTAGTGGGAAAATAAAAAGGTATTTAATTAATTAACCATAAAAATTTTTTTTATTTTACTAAAACTTCATTTTTTCTGCTTCTGACCACATCTCATCGAATTCCTGGTTTAATTTTTTAACTATTTCTGCTTCAACTGTCCAGAAAGCAACTTCATCTTTTTTAAGTGGACCTGATAGTATTAAGGCTCTATCTTCTCCAACTATAAAATTGCCTTTTATCCCAGTATGTTCTTTGACATCTAGTCCTGCTAACATATTTTTATCTGCATATTTATTTACAATTATTCTTGAGTCTTTAGGTAGATCAACATCTGATAAGTATTCAGCCATAATCTTTGGGTTTGAAATTTCTGAAATACTCCATTTATTTGTATGTTTTGAAGAAGGGGCGACATTTGTTACTTTTTTACTCCCTATTTCAATTGCAATTCCAACAACTATTACACCAAATATAAATCCTATAATTAAAGCAACTATGTCCATGCTCCATCCTAACTCCAAAAATGTATACTATATCACAGATATAATCTTTTGGTTTGTATAATTATTAACTTTTTTTAAAAAAATAGTTGGAAAGCTATATAAGAGACGAAAAAATAACGGGTTGGTTCTGTTATAATGAAAAATGATATTATTAAAAAAATCCAGGATTTAAAATTAAAAAATAATGCTGTAATACTTGTTCATAACTATCAGTTACCAGAAGTTCAAGATATAGCTGATTTTTTAGGTGATTCACTAGATCTTGCAAAAAAAGCACAGAACACAGATGCTGAAACAATAATTTTCTGCGGTGTAGACTTCATGGCAGAATCCGCAAAGATACTAAACCCTGATAAAAATGTAATTATACCTGATATAACTGCTCAATGTCCCATGGCAAATATGGTAAACATCCCAAATCTTTTAAAACTTAAAAAAGAACATCCTGACGCTGAAGTTGTAGCATATATAAATACAACAGCAGAAGCTAAAACACATTCTGATATATGCTGTACCTCCGCAAATGGTGTAAAGGTAGTAAAAAGTTTATCTTCTAAAAAAATTATTTTTATCCCAGATCAAAATCTTGGTGCATATATACAAAAACAGGTACCTGATAAAGAAATGATTATCTGGCCAGGTATATGCTTAACACATCATAAAATTAGAAAACAAGATATTTTAAAGCTTAAAAAAGAACATCCAAAAGCAGAGGTACTAGTTCATCCAGAATGCAAACCAGAAGTAATTTACATAGCAGATTATGCTTTTTCAACCAATGGAATGATAAATCATGTAAAAGAGTCAGATGCGAAAAAATTTATTATTGGTACAGAAAAAGAAATTTGTTATCGTTTGAAAAAAGAAAACCCTAAAAAAGAATTTTATCCGATTAAATATGCAATTTGTCCAAATATGAAAAAAATTACATTAGACAAAGTTTTAAAAAGCTTAGAGACTTTAGAACCTAAAATAAAACTTTCAGATGAAATAATGCAAAATGCAAAAAAACCTCTCCAGAGAATGATGGATATAGGCAGGATAGATTAAAACTATGAAAAAAGTTTACATGGATTATGCAGCTTCAACACCCGTAGATAAAGAAGTATTAGATGAAATGTTACCTTTTTTTGATAAATATTATGGTAATGCATCTTCTATTCATTCTTTTGGAGTCGATGCTTTTAACGCAGTTGAAGAAGCAAGAGAACGTGTTGCTAAAATTATTGGTGCAAAAAATGACGAAATAATATTTACAGCCGGTGGAACAGAATCAGACAATATTGCAATAAAAGGAGTAGCCTTTAAAAATAGGGAAAAAAAAGGTTCAAAAGGTTATAATATTATTACTTGTTCAATTGAACATCCAGCGGTTCTTGTAACATGTAAATATCTCGATAATATTGGATATAAAGCTAAGTTTCTACCAGTTGACAGATACGGTATTGTAAATCTAGATGAGCTTGAAAAATCAATTTCGAAGGATACTTTTCTAATTACTATTATGTTTGCAAATAATGAAATTGGAACAATAGAGCCGATTCAAGAAATCGGAAAAATTGCAAAAAAACACAATGTTTTGTTCCATACAGATGCAGTTCAAGCAATTGGAAAAGTTCCGATTGATATAAATAATCTAAATATTGATTTGCTTTCTATTTCTTCACATAAAATATATGGACCAAAAGGTGTTGGTGCACTTTATATTCGTAAAGGGATAAAACTTGAAACTATTGCTCATGGTGGTGGCCATGAAAAAGGAATACGCAGTGGCACATATAATACTCCTGGAATAGTTGGTCTTGGTAAAGCCTGTGAACTTGGTTTTAAACGTATGGATAATGATGTTTTACAAATGACCAAATTAAGAGATATTCTAATTAAAAAAGTTTTAGAAATCGAAGAAAGTTATCTTAATGGTCACCCAACACAACGCCTAGCAAATAACGCTCATTTTCGCTTTACTGCAATAGAAGGAGAATCATTAAATATGTTACTTAATGATGCAGGAATTGCTTCGGCAACAGGTTCTGCTTGTTCATCAAAGAAACTTCAAGCATCTCATGTTTTAACAGGAATTGGTCTAATACAAGAGTTAGCTCATGGTTCATTAAGATTAAGTCTTGGTAGAAAAAGCACAAAAGAAGAAGTAGAGTATGTATGTAATACAATTCCAGGAATTGTTAAAAAACTTAGAGATATGTCTCCTTTATGGAATAGATAAGGCGGTATTTCTATGAGTGATATGTACACAGAAAAGGTATTGGATCATTTTCGTAATCCTCGTAATATGGGCAAAATGGAAAATCCTGATGGTGTTGGAAAAGTGGGGAATCCCCAGTGTGGGGATGTTATGGCAATGTATATTAAAGTTAAAGATGAAAAAATTTTTGATATTAAATTTCAAACGTTCGGGTGTACTGCAGCAATAGCCAGCAGCAGTATTGCCACAGAGCTTGTTAAAGGTAAAAC
>JALHTX010000072.1 GCA_022866015.1 Thermoplasmatota archaeon | reverse complement strand
TCAAGTCACGATCTTCATATTTTAATTATGAATGTTGAAGCCTTATCAACTAAAAAAGGTAAACAGTTTGCAGAAAAATTTTTAAGTTGTCATAAAACTTTAATGGCAATAGATGAATCTACTACAATAAAAAATCCAGGAGCAATTAGAACTAAAACAATAATAGGACTTGGTAAATATGTTTTATATAAAAGAATATTAACAGGATCTCCTGTAACTAAATCTCCATTAGATTTATATACACAGTGTTGGTTTTTAGATCCTTGGTTATTAGATCAACAATCTTATTACAGTTTTAGAACTAAATATGCTTTAACTCGTAAAATAAATGTAAATGGTAGACAAATTGAAATTGTTGTTGCTTATAGAAATCTTGGTGAACTTTCAGAAAAATTAAAACCTTTTTCTTATAGAGTATTAAAAGATGATTGTTTAGATTTACCTCCTAAAACTTTTATGAAAAGAACTATACAGTTAACTGATGAACAAAAGAAAGTGTATGATCAAATGAAAAAATTAGCACTTGCAGAACTTAATGGAAAAATGATTACTACTGTAAATGTTATAACTCAATTAATGAGATTACATCAAATAACTTGTGGTCATTTTAAATCTGATGATGGTGTAACACAAACATTAAAATCAAATCGTTTAGATGAATTAATGGATGTTTTATCTGAAATGGAAGGTAAAGCAGTTATATGGGCCCACTATAGATATGACATAGAAGTTATTGTTGAAGCTATTAAGAAAGAATATGGAGATAAATCTGTTGTTACTTATTATGGAGATACATCAACAGATGATAGACAAAAAGCAATTAAATTAATCCAAGATCCAGAAAGCTCAGTTAGATTTATTGTGGGTACACCACAAACAGGTGGATATGGAATTACATTAACAGGTGCATCTACTATGATTTATTATTCTAATGGATATGATTTAGAAAAACGTCAACAATCTGAAGCAAGGATTGATCGTATAGGTCAAGAAAAACATATGACTTATATTGATATTATAGCCGAAGGAACCGTTGACGAAAAAATCGTCAAGGCCCTTCGAACTAAAGTTAATATCGCCACAGAAGTTATGGGCGAAGAATTAAAGGATTGGATTTAACCAATCATTTTCTTCTTTGTTGTAAGGCATCATTTTACTTCTACTTTAATACCTTCAACTTCTTTTGGTTTTTTAAAACCAAGTTTAATTTTAAGTAAGCCATCAACCATTTCAGCTTCATCTATTACTACATCAGATGCTAACTCAAATTGTTTAATGAATTTTCTATGAGCTAGTCCTTTTTGAACATAGTCTATATTTTTATCTTCAACTTTACCTTCTACAGTTAAAATACCGTCTTTTACTTCTACAAGAACGTTTTCTTTATTGTATCCAGCAAGTCCTATTTCTAGACCATATTTACCTTTTCCATATTTTACCACGTTGTAAAAAGGGAATGAAGGTATTTTAGACCAACCATCAAATATATTATCAAATATATCTGTAGTGTGTTTTACGAAATGATTATGGAGTTCATCCATTTTAATCATACCGTTATTTGGGAATAATGAATTGAATGTCATTATTATCTCCTTTGTTAAGCAAGTTAATAGGTCCACCCACGTGATGCAACCTGGCAGATATATAACGATTATTTATGAATTTTCAAGTACTGATTTTTCTCTTACAATATGGCCAAGAACTGTTCCTTTATGAATACCTTCTTTAATAGTATAACCTGAAGTTCCATTACCATTGATCTCAACTTCTTTTCTACTTTTCATTAATATATTATTTTTAGTTTCTATATTTTTATTAGAAAAGTTTTTAGCTATTAGATCTTTTAATCTGTCTATCATATTAAAATGACTTTTCTATTTTTAAT
>JALHTX010000071.1 GCA_022866015.1 Thermoplasmatota archaeon | reverse complement strand
GATTTATAATCAAAATGGAAATACCATCCATGGCCTCCTGTTGGTGACATACTATCGATATGATATGTCTTCCATGGTTTACTCATCTTTGGTTCTTTCCATTCAATGGTTACATAATCACATATATCCATTATATCTGTTGGTGGGTTTTTACTATCACTGATCTGCTGGATTCTACCCTTTTTACCATCAGAGGTATTAAAATCAGTTCCTGTCATATTTTGTTCATCAATTGGATTGGGAAACCATTTGGTAAAATCATCATTGTCTCCTAGATTTATCGATATTTTTTTAGATTGTGTTGCATCAAAAAGAGAAATTGCTATAAGTATTACTACAATTAAAATTGCTATGATATTTTTTTTCATTTTTTCCTCCTTACCCCAAAATAATCAAAATTATAATCATTTATTAGAACTTAAATTTTTCTAATAATTATATATTACACAACATATTAAACAAAAAATAGTTGCAATAGTGATTTAATTTTTAAAAACAAGGTAAGGTATCATAAGATAAGTGTATTTACTATTATAATGTCTACTAGCCCTATATTCTATCAACTCATTATATGCCCAGCAACAAGTCTATTAAGATCTTTTCTCTTTCAAACAACAACTTCAAAAACATAAAATAATACCTCTATATAATTAAATTATTTGAAACATAATAGAAGAAAAAGTAAATATTTATGACAATTTATTTTACATTTAGAATAGTTTTATATATTTAAACACGATTTTGTTAAAATATGGCAAAACGCAGTATAAAACAAATAGAAAAAGATAACAAAAGGATACTGGATGAACTAGCAAAAAATGCAAATAAATCTATAAATGATATAGCAGAATCCTGTCATTTTTCAAGACAAAAAGTATGGCGAGTAATAAATAACCTGGAAAAAAACAATACTATCTGGGGATATGTAGCCGTAGTAGATGAAGAAAAACTTGATAAAAAAAGCTACATATTACTTATGAAAAGAACAAACAAACCAGTAGAAAAAAAATTAATCAATCAAATAGTAAACGGAGAATTAAAAAATGGAACAAGATAAAAAAATAGATCTAATAGAGCAACTCTTGAAAAAACAGAAATATAAGCAACATCTGAGAGAATATGAGAATATGATTGATAATTCAGATAATAACTGAAAGAATAGTTTTTAAATATTATATCAAAAATGCTTGCATACGATGATAATAAAATAAAAAAAATGGGGGGCAGAAAGAAAAATGCAAAAAAGCAAATTTTTCTCCTACCTCTAATAATAATTATAAACAATTTCTAGTATATAAATTATTCCATTAATATAATTATTGTATTATTTATAAAAATTCCAACAATAATAAAAAATAAGAACAAACTAAAGATTGTTTTAATGAGTGCTAATTTATATAGGAGTGAACTCTTAAAAAAACTCTAACAAATATAAAAAATAATTTAGAATTATTAGTTTCAGATGACGATTTTATATTGTTGTTTGATAATATTTCTCCTGTTAAAATAACATTTTAACAACCAAATTTTATATAGCGAATTATAGATGACAGATATAATGAGTTAAATATTACAAAAAATTGTTTCTTCGTTACGTATCATCGTTACCGTTACGTAACGTGACTTCGTAACACTGAAGTTACGAAAACATTAACTCATATTTAAAAAAATGTTGGTAATATAGCAACTATTGCAAACACAAGACTTGGTATACATGCCAAAGATGATTCAGATTATAACGATGTAAATGATTATCTAGAAGCATATGATAGATAGCTTGAACTTAAGTTTTTTAAACTATACTCAGAAGACAAAATAAATATATTAGGACAAATTTATATCAAGAAGCGATAACTAATTATTTACAAGTATTTTTAAATAACAATGACGAAATGGATACTAAAATGGTTCAACAATAGCAATTATTTAGGGACCTTAGTCTTGTAATAAATTAAATTAATTTTTTCTTATTTAAAAATAGATTAATAGTAAAAAAATAGAATAAAATTTAAAAATACTTATATAACTAAATCATATATTTTTAATGATGAATCAGTTTTTACACTCTAACACCGCCATAGTAAGTATCCAAAAATCCACTTATGATAATTTAAACATTGAATCACTTTTAAAACCAATTGGTGGCTTTAAAAATTACATAAGTAAAGGTGAACGTGTTTTATTAAAAACTAATTTGTTAAATGCAACTGAACCAGAGAAATGTATTGTTACAAACCCTGTTGTAATAAGTGCTGTAGCAAAATCTGTTTTAAAAGTAGGTGGCATCCCTTTCATTGGGGATTCACCATCCGGTCAGTTTACAAAAAGAAGATTAAAAAGAGTTTATAAAAAATCAGGTTTAATAAAACTTTCAAAACAACTTGGTATAGAATTAAATTATGATACTAGTTCTAAAAAAATTGATTTTCCTAATGGCAAAAGATTACAAAAAATACCCATATACAACTTTGTTCTCAATGCAGATAAGATAATATCATTACCTAAAATAAAAACGCATTCATTTATGATGATGACTCTTGCAACAAAAATTATGTTTGGCTCAATACCAGGTCTTACCAAAGCTAAATATCATTCAATGTTTCTTAGAAGAAAAGAATTTGCAGAAATGTTAATTGATGTACTATTAGTAGCAAAACCAAATCTTATAATTATGGATGGAGTAGTTGGAATGCAAGGAGAAGGCCCCAGTAGTGGAGACCCTGTAGAGTTAGAGGTAATGCTTGCATCAGAAAATTCAGTTGCACTAGATCTTGCTATCTGTAAAATGCTTGATATAGAACCAATTGGAATACCAACTCTTAAGGAGGCAAAAATAAGAAATTTATGGCCTTTACAAATAGATTATCCATTGCTTTCACCAAAAGATGTAAAATACACAGGTTTTATACTTCTATCATCAGCAGGATATCTGCTTACAGGTAAAAAAACACCTGATCGTTTTCCTTGCCCAAATGTAAAATGTATTGGATGTGATCAATGTGTAGAAGTATGCTCTAGAAAAGCAATAAAAATAGTTGATAAAAAAGCAAAAATAGATTACTCAAAATGCATAAAATGTTATTGTTGTCATGAGGTATATACGTATAATGCAATAGATCTTGAAACAATGATATAACATCTAAGTGAATATTAATCGAAAGAAATATAACTATGGTTTTTCATACATGTTTTTTGAGGTGATGACGGATGCAAAAAACATTATTTGATTTCTTTGAAGAAAACGGAGAAATTGAAGAACTTTAACAAAGGATTAATAATTAAAATTTTTACTTTTTTTGTAGGAGTTATATTATAACCTTTGTTTTTTGTTCACCCATAATCTCCAAGTAGATAACGTAAATAATATCCCAAAAAATGTTATGCAAGCAACTGCGAAAAATAAGAATGTTGTATCGTGTACAGTCGCAATCATACTTGGAACTAATGGATAAGAACCTAAATAATTTTCTTTATTTTCATATCCTAAAGAAGATTGATTTATTGAGGTGTTATCACCTACAAAACCCGAAGAAGGTTCATTTGTTTTGTTTTCACCTGTAGTATTCGGCCTTTCTGTATTATTAGTTGAGCTATTCATACCAATAATTGTACGATTTATATCATAGAATGAATACAAAATATCCTGACTATTATCGATAGATCCACCTTGAAGACTTTTAGGAATATTGAACTGTTCTAAAGATCTAGAATTATCCAGTTTTAAATAATTTGAATCCTCATTAGTTGATATGGATGCAGAATCCACTATAAACCAAGCTATATCCTCATCATCGTAATTATCTCCTATACTGTTCACGGGAGGAGCTTTATTCTGAAGCTCTGTAGTTATATTTCCCACAGTTTTATTTTTTGCATCAATCTCTCCAAGATAATTATAGCTAAAACTGTTTCCAATTAATGGAATACCTTTGCCTTCTACTTCATAAAGATATGTTGTATCATCTATTGTCTCAGCGATTCCCACTGGTATAGGTTGTAAAAAATTCACAATAAGTATAACTGCGATTAATAATGAGATAAATGTAGTACTAAACATTACAACAATTCTAGTGTTTTCTGGATGAAGAAGGCCTTCTCCTTTCCAAGTTAGTTTATAATAAACCCATTTATGTCCTTCTCTTTCATTCTTTTTAATTAGACCTGCCTCATTAAGTTTTGTTAGATGTTCATGAAGAGTTGATTTGTTAAGATTTGTTGCTTTGCACATATCATTTAAATTCATTTTTTTACCGTCAAGAGTACGTAAAATATCGAGCCTTGTATCCGAGGCAAGTGCTTTGAATGTATTCATATCAAGAGTTAGTTTTGGCATTCTAATATTATAGTTTATTATTCATTTATTTATATAGTGTTTGTTTTTGTTTGGTTTTTTCCGAACGTTTTATTAGCATTTATATACAAATTAATATAAAAACTTATTTTGTAGAAAAAAATGAAATGTTTGTTTTTTTATTCACTAAGTCATTAAATTTTTAAAATATTTTTTATAAACTTTAACACTGATTTCATTTCAACAAAAGCATAAATCTTTTTTCTTTTTCAGTCATAAAACGTTCTGATATTTGACCAAGTCTGTTAGAAATCTCTTCTAAACCTGGAAAATTATTATGAGATAAAAGCTCCGCAATTCCCCTGCTTAGTGTAAATACAGCAAGTTTATGTTCTCTCTTAGATTTATAGATCTGATAGGGTGTAACATCTAATTTGTCATAAGACTGAAATTCCAGCCCATCATAATTATCAACCATGTCCCCTAGATGGTTTTTTAATTGCAATAAAAACATATGAAATTGAATAAGCTCATCTTTTTGCATATTCTCCCCTAATAAATATAATAATATATAATTTTCAGACTTAAACGTTTCTTAGACAAATCTTATATGCAACAAAATTAAAAATAAATAGTATAAAAACAACAAATTGTTAAATCCTATTTATTCATTTAAATGTTTGGAGGAGATAAAAATCAAAATAGAGGGAGTTAAAAAAGATGTTAGGACGCATCTAGTTATTTTGACAACTTCTTTTTTTCCTCACATGCGACATGTCCCCATCCATATTTTTGCACATATTCTTTTATGACTTTAAGCCAGGGTGAACCAGGTGTTAGAAATATATTTTCGTTACAGTCAGGGCAAGGGATTTCGATACCCCATTCTGATTTACCATCCTTACGTCCAAATTGTTCGCCTTCTTCCATCCCAAAATTAAAACCCTCATTATATGCATTTTCAATATCAACACATCCTTTGAGTAGTAGTTCCGTTACAATCTGTGATATGGTTTTTCCTGTTATTTCAGCCATCACCTCTATCTTTTCTTTTTCTTCAGTAGTAGTACGGAAACATATGAGAGGGTGGGTTTGATCATATCGGATTTTTGATGGTGAAACTTTCCTTACTTTTTTCATAGTCAAGCCCTCCTTGATTCATATTGTTTTCGACAATATTGTCGATAATGTTTTCCCAATGATTTTCTATGAATGTTTTCCATAAACACATCGATATATCCATTAGTCATTACAATAATCATCTCAATTTACCCCCCCTACGTGATATGTATATAGTGATGATTGAACTATGCCCTTATTCCATGTCAATGTTCTATTCATTATTATTCACCTTTTTGTTTTAATGTTTCTCAAAGATTTTTTTTTTACTGCTCTTTACATTCACATTTTTTTTTAGACAGAGGTATAGAATGGTCATCATCACAACGTTTATCTCACTTAAATGATTTTAACATCTTGTCACAAATATTCTTAACAGCTTGGATGTCTTTGTAAAGGCCGTCCAAGTCCGGCTGTATACTGCCGTATACTTCATTTTTAGAACCTTTAACTTGTTGTATTGCCAATGGCTCAAAAATGCTCTTGAAGGTTTTATTTTGTGACTTTAAAGCAAAATAGTTCTCATCCTCAACTTTAAAACTGATTACCTGCATTGTTATACCTCAAAAAACCTTATCCCTTTAATGACAAACTGCAACCGACTCACCCACCTTGTCTACCTACCCCACCTATGTTACCTACCTTGGCTACCTTTCCTAGCTTACTTACCTTGCTTCCTTGCCTTACTTCCCTAGCTTGCTCTCTACCTTCTCTTGCTTTAGTATACTTGGTTGTAACCTGTTCTTTTATGTACAGGTTACCTGTACTTTTAAGTCGGTCACCTGTACTTAAATGTACACCCGTATCCTTCATTTTAGTATATTCTTTTATATTGTTGTTATTAACTATATAGTAGTTATAAGGTAATAGTAGTAGTTGTATTGTTGTTACTTTACCACTAGTAATTGTATATTCTAGTAAGTTAGCTTCTTTAAAATATTTGAGGTATTGTTGCAGGTTTCTTCTATTTAATCCAAAAGAGCTAATTGCTGTATGATTTAATTTAAAGATATCTTTTTTAGTATAAACAAATTGATGTTGTATGCATGCTACTAATGCAAAAGCTATGCTTTTAGAAGCATGCCAGCCTTTAGTTACATGTGCTTTAAATTTTTCTTCTTTTTTTATTTCAATCATATTCTTTACCTCTTGGGAATTTAAATTGGAGTCCCAGTGCTCCATTTTCATTTAATTTTTTCTTATATTTTCAATCATAAAATACCCCGCTTTTTACATTCAGTAATGAGTTCTTCAAGAGTCCATGATTCGTAATCTGGATATTTTTCTGAATCAATCATTTTACCACCTTTTGTATTGGTTTTATTGTTAAACTTTCATCATTTTCCGTTATCTCAACATAATCACCTAAGTGTAGCCCCATACCTCTCACCCAACAAAGTGGTAGGCATATTGCCATACTGCCGCTATTGGTGAATTTTATTAGTTTTCGTTTGAACTTTAACTTCAATATCTATTTATAGCATGGATATATTAATTTTATGAATATATTTCTTAGATTTTGTGAATATATTCATAAAAAAGTGATAATATGGATATATTTGAACCACTAATAAAATCTGAAAAAGAAAAGATAATAAAGATACTAAATTACTTGAGCAAGAATTATTATTTTCTAGATAAAAAATATTTTAATAAAATGAATGAATATGCAATTTTTAAAGGCACAGGTATTTCTCAACCAACCATTAATCGACTTATGTGTATACTGCTTGAGCAAGATTTAGTGTGGTCAAATAAACTGAAAGAAAATAATAAGAGGTCTTATAATATTCACAACATTACTTTTAAAGGTTGTTTATACCTCTATAAGAATATAGATAAAAAAATCGATAAAAAGTTTAATGAAATTATTGCAACGATAGAAAAAATGATATCTGTAGAGCATGATAAAACTCTTTATTTTAACATCATTTTTTTTTCATTGCTTTTTGATAAAGAAATTATTCATAATTGTTTGAAGAAGGCTCTTGATGAAATTGTTAAAAATATATCTTTTGATTTTAAATGGAATTATAATTATATTAAGGACATAATGGAAAAAATCTCTGATTACATTCCTATATATATAATAGACAAGTATTGCAAAGGAGAAACATTAGTAGAAAAATTAGAGTTTTTTACCAAAAAATTTACGGATATTAAAATAATAGAAAAAATAAAAGATAATAAAGATATCATTTTAGTTATGGAAAATGAGATTGAAAGATTAGAATCTAATAAGTTTTATATAGATTTCAAGATTGAAATGTATAAGGAATTATTAGAACCAATAAAAAATCAAAAAACAGATTTAAGGAAATAAAAAAATTTTATGTTTCTTTTTTCTTCAAGTCATATTCTTTTAGTAGATTAATAAGCACTTGTCTTGTAATCTCTTCTACTTGGTCTTTATCCATTCCCTTCTGTACTGCTACACCTAAATCTGTAGCTGTTAATCCTGTTATTTCTTCTTTCTTTGGTTTTAGATTAGCACCGCATTTAAAACAGAAAGCATTACTCGGTAGATTCTCAGAGTTACAATTCCAACACATGATAGGTTGTAAAATTTCATCTTTTGGTTTCTCAGGTTCTTTAAAACCAGTAATAACCTTAATCTTATCGTCTAAGTCTTTACCTGCTAAATGCGTATATCTAGAAGGCATTTTACTTGTTGGTGACCATCCGTACCTGATCCTTAATTCCATTTCATTGAATCCTTTTCTTGCACACATAGTACAAGAATTATGCCTTAGATCATGGGGTTTTGTAATTGGTACATTTGCAAGTCTACCAATTTTTTTAATAATATCTTTTACACTTAAACGATGTAATCTTATATCCTCAAAATCTTCTTTAATAACAGTACCACTATTTGCTTTTTTTAGAATAGGGGATAAGAACTTGTTATCCCTTGAATAAAACAAAGGTGCTTTTGGATATTGCTTGAAAGGATGTTTATTGATATATTCTTTAAGATATTGCGTACTGGAAGGCACAAGAAACAACCTTATTTTTCTTTGACCTGTTTTCAAATTTGCTGATTCATCACCAGATAAAATAAGATATGCACCAAGTTTATCAAATCCTAAGTTTTCAACATTAAGAGAAACCAGCTCTGAGTTTCTTAATCCTGCATCAATGAAAGTAATAACCATAGCTTGATCCCTGATATTATCGCAAACATTGATCATTCTCATAATACCGTCATAATCAATAACGTCATCAATTGGTAGTTTGCCGTTTTGATTGATTGAAGCTGAAATCCAGGAAACACAATCAGGGTATGGTATGCTTTTCTGGAATCTTTTACCTTTGCAGTATTCATCTTTGTTTGATAGGTATTTATAGAATTTTTTAATGTGAATCTCATAGATCGTCATACTACCTGCTGATAATTCTAAGTCTTTTTGCAGGAATACTTCAAATTCTATCATCTGATCCCTAGTTATTTTCTTATAATCAATTTTGTTTTTAACCAAGAACTTATCAAGTGCCAAAAAAGCCTGGGCATCATTCCGTCTGGTACATAAAGCTACTTTGTCTACCCTCTCACGAATACGCAAGTAATCTTCAATTTCCTTCATAAAAACTGGGTTTTTAATCTGCTTAATAATATTTTCAATATCTATATTAATGTTAAGGTTTTCCATATTTATCAGCAGTAATGATATGCAAAAACTAGTATTAATAATTATAGGCTAATTAATAGTTAGTTGCAATAATGAAAGCTTAAATTATATCTAAAAAATATTTGTGAATTCGCAAATCATCTGTAAGTTCCGGATGAAAACAGATAGCTAGGAGTTTATCTTGCCTAGCCATTATTATTTTATCTTTTATTTTTGCAAGAACTTCACAATTATTATAAGTTTTTTCAATTATTGGCGCACGTATAAAAACAGCGTTATAAGGTTTTGAAAAACCTTTGATTTTTATTTCTTGTTCAAAAGATTCTTTTTGTCGTCCAAAAGCGTTTCTTTTAACATGCATTTTCATTGCATTCAAACATTTTATTTCTTTATCGTTATTACTTATTTTTTCACTTAGAAGAACACAACCAGCACATGTCCCCATAATTGCAATATTTTTTTGTTTTATACAATCTAATATTTTATCATATAAACCTGTTTTTACAAGTATTTTTGAAATAGTTGTAGTTTCGCCACCAGGTATAATTAAACCATCAACTTTTTCAAGTTGATTTTTATCACGAATTATAAAAATTTCACCAGGTGTATTCGTCTCAGAAAATAATTTTTTCATTATATTTGCATGTTCTAAAACAGCGCCCTGGACTCCTACGATTCCTATGTTTACTCTTTTTACCATCCTCTCTCCTGGAGCATGTGTTCTTTTGGTAGTGACTCGATTTCAATACCTGTCATTGCATCACCAAGATCCTTACTTACTTTAGCTATTATTTCCGGTTTGTTAAAATTGGCTACAGCATCAACTATTGCTTTTGCACGTTTTTCAGGGTTTTTAGATTTAAAAATACCTGATCCTACAAATACCCCATCGCTTCCGAGTTGCATCATAAGTGCAGCATCTGAAGGTGTTGCAATTCCTCCTGCTGCAAAGTTAACAACAGGAAGTCTTTGAAGTTTTTTAACTTCTTTTAAGACATCTAGCAAGCCTTTTACAACAGTTTCGTAAGTATATTCTTCAAAAACAAATGTTTTATTATCTATTTTTTCTACAGATGTTAATGTTTTTGTTGCTTCAATATAACTTTGTGAATAATTATATGCAAGTTTTTGTAATTTATTTTCATCCATGTTATTAAGTGTTTTAATCATGCTTAAAACCATTCTCTGGTGTCTTACAGCTTCAATTATGTTTCCAGTACCTGCTTCTCCTTTTGTACGAATCATTGCAGCGCCTTCCCATATTCGCCTCACTGCTTCCCCAAGGTTACGACATCCACAAACAAATGGTATTGTGAATTTGCGTCTATTAATGTGATAAAAAGGATCTGCAGGTGTTAGTACTTCTGATTCATCTATCATATCGACACCTAATGTCTCAAGAGCCTGCGCTTCAACAAAATGACCTATCCTTGCTTTTGCCATAACAGGTATACTTACCGAATTTATTATCTCAGTTATTTTTGTTGGATCTGCCATTCTTGCAACTCCACCTTGTGCCCGAATATCCGCAGGGACTCGTTCTAGAGCCATAACTGCTACTGCTCCACTTTCCTCAGCAATTATTGCTTGTTCAGCATTTGTAACATCCATTATGACACCACCTTTTTGCATTTTGGCAAAACCTTTTTTTAGTTTTTCTGTACCAAATTTTAACATGTTTAAATTTACCATATTTATTAAATCCCCTTTCATTGTTGTAATAGGTCAAAACGATATACATAACTTATTATTAAGTACTATGGTGAATAAAATAAAAAATTATTAAATAAAATATATCTATTTATTATGTTCTGAAGCTATTATTTCTTTTCCAAAAGAAGTTAATCCATATAGTTTAATGTTTTTACCACCTATTTTTTCTTCAACAATACCTAGGTCTATTAATGATTCATCGGTTTTGTATCTAGTTCCCATCCCTCTTATTGCACCAATCACATTTGTGGGAGTAGTTTTAACATTATATGCTATTTCTGACGTGTAACTGCAACTTGGACTTATTTCAAACAAGTATTCTGCAATCTTTTTTCGAACGTTGCTTCTCCTTAAAGATCTAATTATATAAGGCCGTTTAATTTCATTAGATAACGAATTTTCACAGTCGTTCATCCCATCCACTTCCAAGTAACAAATCTTTTGTTCATTTAATATACTTTTTATTACATGGATAACTACCTACATATTCGCTAAAATATACTACTGCATTAAAAATTATTTTTTTGAGCAGAATATGACATATATAGTTACATTTTCGCGTAAACATTAAAATATGAAAAAACGAGTTAAATTTGTAATTTAAAAACAGGTTGATGTAGTTAGATTATTTGGTCTAAATCTTAATAGTAAAGCATCTATTGGCAAAAACAATTTCCAGGTAATAATCTAACAACAAACCATATATTGAGGACTTTGAATAACCCTCTTGTATTTGGCTTTTGCTGTTTTCAACCATGAAAACAGCCCAGGATTACTGTTT
>JALHTX010000070.1 GCA_022866015.1 Thermoplasmatota archaeon | reverse complement strand
ACCAATTCCTATCTCTCCAGTAAAAATCGGAAATGTCAAACCAATGAAATATGGCTGAAGACAATTGGATATAACATAAGACAGCTTATCCATAGAACAGTACGACTGGCTGTTAAAAGAGGTGAATTATGAACCAAAGCCGAAAAACCATTATCCATATCTTTATTCTCTTGCAATAAGGACCAATCCTTTTGACACCAATGCATGCATAGAAATTACAAACTAATAGAATCATGTCAATTTGTTATTGATTTAATAAGTCTACATTGCTTATTCGTGTTTGTTTTAACAAAACACTACTGTGGTTGTAGGCGAACCCGAAATATCTTTTGAAACTAACTATATATGATGAAATTATTTATAGTACAAAAGATATTTTGAGGAATTAAAATGAAGAATGATGAATGTACTATCTATATCTTAACTAAAAATGGTGCAAAACAGAGTTTCCGCAAAGGGAAAGACGGTTGGATACAAACCAGTTCAAAAGGAATAGTTCGTGGTTGTACTGCAGAACAAGTATTATCTCATCTCTTACCGCCATTAGTATTTGGACATGTTATTCTTAAAGTTGAGCCGGACAGTAAGGTAGAAAAACAAAAACAGAAATAAAAGTAATAAAGAAATCGGGCTTTAGGCATTACAAGCATAATTTTAGAACCACTGTTTTTCGGCTGCCTATTTATTATCCTTCGCATCAGTAGATATCTAATTTAAAAATAAACGATACCGTCTGAAATTGTAGGCTTTTACAGAAGTAATTATTATCCCTTAATCTTAATAATATCTGTAAACTCGTTTTCAAATCCCTTCCCCTGCATTATTTTATCATATACTTTTAGGAGAAAATGTTTAACTTAATATTTTTTTTAATAGTATTCTTATTTATCTTGAGAATAGTATGAAGATAGAAAAATATAAATAGTAAATGTTATATATACATAACATAATGTTAGTAATAAATAATAAAATGTTATTACTAACACACAAAAATATGAGGTGAAAAAATATGAAAGACAAAATAGGAGTCGTATTAGCGCTGCTAATAACAATATTAGTGCTATTAACGCTCGCAGTATATATTATGAATGCAGGAACAATGGAATTAACAGAACTCTTATCCTTAGCAATAGTAATCGTTTTAGTTTTGGCTGCTACTTATATAATATGGAACCGAGCAAAAAATATAAGGAAAGGGTTACCAGCAAAAGATGAACGATTAATAAATATAAATTATAAAGCAGGATATTACGGATTCATTGCAGCAATCTGGAGCGCTGTTGGTGCCCCGGTAGTATATGACATTCTCTTTAATCATGAACTTGAAGGTCACTTAGTAACTGCAATCGTTGTCCTCATATCAGGATTTATCTTTGTTGTATCGTATCTGTATCTCGCTTGGAAAGGGAAATAAGTATGAAAACCCGCATTAAAGAACTTAGAGCACGGTATGATCTTACCCAAGAAGATCTAGCTAAAAAAGTTGGTGTACGACGAGAAACAATTCTCTTCATAGAAAAAGGAAACTACAATCCCTCTCTACAATTAGCCCATGATATTGCAAAAATCTTACAGACGACTATAGATGATTTGTTTATTTTTGAAGATAAATAATAGAATCATACTCTGCTAATCATTATTTTGCCATTAAATTGATCTTCAAATCCTTACCCCTTCAACTTTTATGTTTTAACAACTGAAAAACATACTTTTAAAAAAAGAGATTTAACCTATACTTATATTCAAATCATATAAAAAAATATTACAATACGTCTTATAATTATTTATCCTATTTATTTTTTAAATCTCTTAAAAAGAAAAACCTTTTTTGTATTTGTCAAGCTAACCTGTTCCTCATATATTTTGTTTGAATAAACCGAAAAATCCATGCAGACCTTCATCCATT
>JALHTX010000069.1 GCA_022866015.1 Thermoplasmatota archaeon | reverse complement strand
TTTTCTTGCCTTCCATCTCCTAATCCAGTCATGTTTAGATCTTTGATCAGCATCATCTCCAACCCATCCTGTATGTTTAGAACCACTTGGAATTGCTCTAAATTTTCCTACTTTTTTCTCTTCCATTTTTCCTCTTAATTAATATAAATATAATTTTTAATCGATATAATATCTACTTATTGTAGTAGTAAGTATTACTTATAACATTACCTACTTCATCTAATAATTTTACAGAGATAATATCATCTACATAATAAGTTGATTTAATATAAGTTGCACCAGATAGCATTTTAGTACCACCAGGTTCAATATATCTAGAATTTTCTTCTACAGATTTGTATTCGCTATCCATTACTCCACTAATGTATATTTCTGAAACATACGCGGGTAGGTCTCCATTGTTTTTGTACCGTATAGAAATTTCGTCAATAATTCTTTCATCTAAATAATAATATGTTTCAAAACTGGGATAAAAATATGTAATTTCAAGAGATGGATCTTCATAATTTATTGTTTCTGATGTAATAATTCCTTCCTTATCATAAATAAGAATTTTATATTCACCACCTAGAGGTGTTTCATATTGTGTTGAGCACATTTTTAAATAAACATATTCATTCCCATCATCGAATTGTCTTTGTTTAATATCAATGCTATCTAATTCCCTATTATCTTTATTTAAAACAATTTCAACATCAGAGTCCCCTATTACATTTACTTCCATTACAGCATATCCATTATCATCCGTTGGAGCATATGAATCAATTTTTACATTTTTTTGGATTTTAATATTAACTTCTTCTGTTGTTTTTGCGCCATGATTGTCAATAACAGTTATTACAGCAGTATAGTCACCAGCATAATATGTATGGCTTGGATTTTTTTCAGTAGAGTATGTTCCATCACCAAAGTCAATATAATAAGATGCAATATTTCCATCAATATCATTAGCTGTAATATAAAAATCAACATCGCATGGTTGGTAACCCTTATTTGGACTTGCATAAACTGATAAAGTTGGTGGATCATTTTTAAATATACCAAAATTTACTATTTCAGAATAATCTGCAACCAAGACAGCGATTGAAACAATAGAAATAATAACTATAAGTGCTATCACAATTTTTTTCATTCGATTATTAACCATTTTTTATTCCTCAAATTCAAATTAATTCTTATTATTACAATATTTTCATTTTCCAATTAGGAGATTCAATAAATGTTATTATTTTTCTATTTTAATGTATAATTCGGGTGACCTATCATAAAATTGACCCAATTCTTTTGATTCAAACCATACACTTCCTGCTGTATCTGGATCAGGCAACATAGCAACTACTAAGGTTACTTCTTCGCCTAAAGACTCTTGTATAAAATTCTTAAATTCACTATAACCATACCAAGTAATTCTTCTTCCTTCCCAATAAAGGTAATCGTCTACTCCCTCGCATTCAAGACTATCTGGGTCATAGGAGGGGGCATTATTCCATGTAATTGTTTCCTCATCCCAAGATGTATCTGTACATTTGTAAATGCATACATATTCATTTCCATAGGTTTCATCATCAGTATATGTGCAATATAAACTCAATGTAACATAATCTATTGTAGCGCTTTTAGGGATGTCAGATAAATCAAATTTTAAATAAGTAATATCTGTTTGTTCTCCAAACATTTGCCATACTTCAAATAAATTATAATAATTTGTGTTTCTTGATTCAGCAGTTAGACCCATAATCATTGCATCATCTGTAGCAACCAATGTAAAATCGGATGGAATTTCATTCACATGAATTGTTAATATATCTTCGTCAGTTGCATCTTCGTTATCTGTAACTATTAGAATAACTGTATATGTTCCGTGATTAAAAGTATGTGATGGATTCTTAAGGTCTGATGTTGAACCATCTCCAAAATTCCAATAGTAGGTTTTAATTGTTCCATCACTATCAGTTCCAGAACCACTGAAACTCACAGTTAATGGTTCATAACCACTGGTTTTACTTGCAGTAGCTTTTGCTGTTGGTGGGCTATTAGCAATAACATTTATTGTAAAACTATCTGTCGCAGTTGCTCCATTATTATCTGTTACAATTACTTTTGCTGAGTATAATCCAGATATTTGATATATGTGTATTGGATTCTGCGAATCTGATGTTTTTCCATCACCAAAATCCCAATTGTATGATATAATTGTTCCATCTTCATCCTCTCCATAACTAGAAAATGTAATAGTTAAAGGATTTCTACCAGAATTGATATCTGATGAGGCAGAAACAGTTGGTTTTTTATTTTTAACATTAATTGTGATAGTATCATTTGCTTTAGCTCCTTCATTATCTGTAACTATGATAGTAGCTGTATATGAGCCATAATTGTATGTGTGAGTTGGGCTCATCTTATTGGATGTTGTTCCATCTCCAAAATCTATGAAATGTGATACTATTATTCCATCTTCATCCTCAGCATGAATAATAAATGTAACTTCTGAAGGTTGATATTCATTAGGTTGATAAATTTCTATGTTTGATATAATAGGTAGTTTATTTTTAAATATACCAAGATTTACGACATTTAAATAATCAGCTGAAACTAAACCAATTATAAGAATTGCAATAACTACTATGATAAGAATTATTGCTTTAGGATTAATTTTCTTCTTTGGTTTATCATTCATATTTTCTTCCATAATATAAAAATAATTCCTCTCTTAAAAGCTTAAATAACTTATCTTTTAATAAATCTTATGAAATATATATGCAACAAAATCAAAAATAGAATGATTTAAAACAACAAATTGTTAAATCCTAATCTTAAAGAAATATTATTATTATTAAAAAAGCACCTCAGCATAGATTCTTTTTGCATAACCAAAAACTACTTTATTAAAAGGATATTTTATTAGTAAGCCAGTAAACCCACCAATTTCAGAATCCATCCAACTAATATTCTTTAAATCATAAGTATCTGTTTTAAGTTTAATCATCCAATCTTTATCTTTAAAAACAAAAGCTAATAAAAATAAATCAGGAGTAGATAAAAACGGACAAATAGGAAGTAGAAAAATAGAGTATGCTGAAATAGTTTCTATTAAAAGACAAATAATTTGCGTTGGAATAAAAAGTAAACCCATAAGCATAAGGCCTATTATTAAATGATTTTTAGTAAAATTTCTTAAAATATCCCATAAATTCAGTATATAAATTGGCCAACGGACGCCTATAAGTACAGTAATACCTTTAATACTTATTGAAATATTTGTAGAATTTTCCGTAAAATCAAATTCATCATAGTTTAAAATTTTCTTATAATTGTTAATTCCATTAGTATTAGTATTTTTATCTAATTTTACTGATATTTCTTTAATTCTCTCGACTTGAGTTTTAGATATTACCCCAAAATCTTCAAGAAGTTCAATTTTTTGTATAGTATCATCAGATTTTTCTAATCTATCAAATATTTCATCAGCTGTATTTTTTAAAATATCCTTTTTAAATTCTTCTTTAATTATCCCATTTTCAAATTCCTGTATTGTAAAAGTTATTAAGTTATCGTCATTGATTTTTACTTCTTCTTGATAACAAATATTTTTTTCATTTGATATAGAATCTTCATTTTTTATAAACTGAGCGTTTATAATTGGTAAAAAACTTGTTCCAATAAACAAACATACAATAAAAATTCCAATTATTTTCTTATACATATTTTTTTACCTCCCTTTTAAATAATAATTCCTATCATATAACATTGAATAAATCATCTTAATTTAAATCTTATGAAAATTATATGCAACAAAATTAAAAAAATATAGTATGAAAACAACAAATTGTTAAATCTACGCTTCATCTATAATAGTGGATAAACATAGAGGAAAGATATTCAAATTATTAAGGAAATAAATAAAGGAAAACAAGTGAGTATTTACATATTTTTTACTTTAAACTCTTTAACATTTTCAACATTTGATTTAGTTTTATCCTGGATACCTACTACTAGATCCCAGTTTTTTATTATGAGTATATCCCCTTTTTTGATTTCATCTAAACTTTTTATTCTCTTTCCTATTCCCATATCTATCAGATCCATTTAGTATCTACATATTGTTTCATAATTTTTTTAATATGATATTTTCTATCACTATTACCTTTTTCTTTTAGCTGTTCATAAGATAGTCTTTTGTAATTTATGTTGTTTTGTTTTAGGATCTTTTTAGCTTTTCTTTCAACTCCCATTCCACAAGTAAACAACCATTTCTCGGTTGCTGCTGCTGAAAATCTTGGCTTTTTGGTTCCAATAACATCTCTGAGGATTGTAGATTTTGTTATGAATTTCCTCTGAGGAGTTTGTTTATAGTTTTTAACCTCAATTTCAATTTGTTTTTGTTTATCATAGTTTTCAATTGTAACATCTGCTCCACCGGTTCCTGTTTCTATTACTGTTATACGAGCATTTTGTACTAAACCCTTTTTACCCGCTTCAATAAATGCATTGTAAATTCCTTCTCCTACAACCGAGGCTGCAACGCTACCTATATCAGATAAATTGTTGATTTGTGCGATTTTTCGCACATTTTTATTTTGCAGAGAAATATATTTTTCTTGATATACAGATAAGTGGATCCCTGATTGCTGTTTTTTAGCGATTTTCGGTTTCTTGCTTGCAACCTTTTTCTTTTTGGAATTTGAATACGCTTCGGCAAATTTAGGATCTTGTTGTTGAAGCGTTTTTAATTTTTGATATATTGTACTAACAGAACAATTGAATTTTTTAGCTAATTTCTCATGAGTTTTACCTGTTAAAGCTGATCTTTTGAGTTTTTTAATGTCTATTGCTGCCGATCCTTTTGGTTCAAATTTATTTTCAGTTATGATATTTGTTATACCGTCCCTGTGATAATATACTCCATTTTTCTTAATATAAACTGAATCTTTATCCTTTATATTGCTGCAAAATTCCTCTGCTCGTAATGATATTCCTTTGAGATCAAAATATTGTCCGAATTTATTTCTAGTTAACCTTGCACCTGATTTTACAATTAAAAAGTTATGCGAGTTATCCATGTAATCCGTAGGTATTTTTCTACCATGATAATTTAGGATCAGTATTAGATCCCTTTTTCGTAGATCATAGGATATTTCATGGATATTTTTCTGTTGCCTTGGATTTGCAGATTTAAAATCGTCATAAATTAAAATGCACCCTCTAAGTTTTTGGATTTCTTTTTTTATTTGATCTTGACCGGCAATTATCCTTCGGATATTGAATGTTTTATGTAAGATCTCATCTGCCTGGTGACCGGAATGTTGTACTATTACATTTCCTTGTTTATTCAATGCTCCTGTGATTGCAGCAGATTCGGTTGTTTTACCGGATCCTTGACCTCCAACTATTAGGATCATGTATTTTTTCTGTATTGCATTTACTATATCTTGAGATAATTGGATCTGGCTATTCATTTCATATCCTTAAATTTACAAACATATACTTTTATAGTATTCTTTATCTAACTGAACATTAGTGAAGTCATCATCATATTCAATGTCTTCTTCAAGAATTAAATATGGATTCATAACATAACTAAAATCTATATCACCATAATGTTTAAAATATAATTTTACCA
>JALHTX010000068.1 GCA_022866015.1 Thermoplasmatota archaeon | reverse complement strand
CTTCGTGAGAGATACGGCTTACCATTCTTTTCATGTATCATATAAACTTTGTTGAGATCGTCCTCATATTTTTCTAGGTTGTGCCCATTGTTAAAATATGTATTTATGTCTTCACCTATGAGTTTAAAGTAGCTTTCAATTGACGCTCTATAACTAGCTCTTGTATTTGGTGAAGTAATTAACCTTTTGTTCAGAAACGTTTCAATTAAATCGTTTTTCATAAAAATAGTAATGAATACTTAATTTAAATATGTTTCTAAGTTAATTTAACTATTAAAGGAGAAAACTGTAACAGCAGCGCTGTAATAAAAATATTACAAGATTTTAGTCGGAATCTTTGTAAAAGTCCTGTTGCTAGATTTTTACCTTCATACTAAAATTTTAAATCAAACAATTGCGTTTTTCAAGACCAACCCAAGTATAATATCATACTTATTGATTATTATTGAAAAACAAACCATTTTTTGGAGAGACTTTATATAGAATGAAAATAAATTAGGAAAGAGGGGAGATAAAATATGCTAAAAAAAGGGATTGTTACTGAAATTTTCTCCCGTTGGAACATACGGGCTTGAAGGGATTCGAACCCTTGGCTAATCGGTTAAGAGCCGATTGCTCTACCTAGCTGAGCTACAAGCCCAAAAATAAAGAATAGTTAGAGCTAAAAAAATATTTGTTACTTTTTTTTCTTAGTTTTTTTAGTCTTTTTCTCTTCAAATTTAGATATATATTTTGGATCAATTCCATCTGTAGTATAAACATCTGTACCAGCATGATATATTTTCATACCATCTTTTCTTGTTTTTTTACCATCTATTTTTAGTATTAATGGGTTTTCAGTTCTCACGCCACCTGCTTCTATTGCTTTTTTAACACTACCACTAAGATGAACTTTTTTTCTATCAATCGGATGAAGACCACCCTCTAGTATTATATCTATTTCTTCTTCAGTTACAGGATAAAAATATTCATCTAAATCTGCCTCTGGTAAATCATCAGTATTTATATCGATTGTATGTCCATAGGTTGCCCTAATCATACCACCATCTATCTGATAACGACCACGTGGATCAGTTTCTGCTAGTGCCTGGATATGATGTTTTTTAAGCCATGTAAAACCAGACCTACTAGTTCCAATTGAATGAATCAATTCTTCAATATCTACCCAACCTTTTCCATCCATCATAAGACCTAATTTATCTGGGAAATGACGCAATGCGCCAGCAAGTATTCTACTAAGAGCGTTAAGCTCATTTTCGTTCATTAAAAATTTTCCTTTTTCATCGCATACTGGGCATGTTTCCCCACGATAATATCCATGTTCATCACATTTCGATAACATATTAATTCATTAGCCCGTAATAAAATATCAAGTATAAATTTTTGTACTATATCTGCATTACAGGTTCTGGTGAATTTTTGGAACGAGAAGAACTTAAAAAACTAGCGGCAGAAAAAGCAGTTGAACAAATAAAAGATGGGATGATAATAGGTCTTGGAACAGGCTCAACCATGAAATATACTCTTAAAAAACTAGGAGAACTTGTAAGAAAAGGTCTTAAAATACAAGGTATCGCAACTTCAGTTAATACAAAACATATCGCACAAGAAGAAGGAATATCTCTTACAACAATTGATGAGCACCCTGAAATTGATATAACAATTGATGGTGCTGATGAAGTTGATGGTTCTCTTAATTTAATTAAAGGTGGCGGGGGTGCCCTTACTCGTGAAAAAATTATTGCTTATAACTCTAAAAAAGTTGTAATTGTTGTTGATGACAGTAAAATAGTAAAAGCCCTAGGTATTGATTTTCCATTACCTGTTGAAGTTATAAAATTTGGTTGGACTTCAACAAAAAAAGCATTGGAGAGTTTTGGTTGTGAAGTAGTTCGCCGTGAAATAATTCAAGGTGAACCTTTTATTACAGATAATGGTAACTATATACTTGACTGTGATTTTGAACATATACCAGAGCCTGAGCAACTAGAAAAAGATATTAATAACATACCTGGCGTAGTTGAAAATGGCTTATTTATAAACCTTGCTCATCAAGTAATCGTTGGCGGAAAACAAGGTATTATAACCCTTGATAAAGAAAAAACTGTTCTTTAGACTATGGTAAATGTAAAAGACGTAAAACAAAGGTTAGGAGAAGTAAAAGAAAAGTTGGATGAGACTACAAAAAAGATTAACGCAATTGATTTTGATGCCCATCTGTATAGACGTGTGTTTCATGTATTTGGAGCATCATTTTTATTTTATTATGTTTTACCAAAAGCTAATTGGGTTAATTTATTAGATTGGATTAATATTTTAAAAATCTGGGTACCAGTTTGTATAGTAATAACTATTATCCTTTTAGAGATCCTTAGGGTAAAAAGTAAGATTAATAGTAATCATTTTTTTGGTCTTAGAACATATGAAAAAAAACGTGTTGGAGGCTACGTATTTTTTGCTGTTGCAATACTTATTTTATTTCTATTTTTCCCTCAGCAGATAGCAATACCATGTATATTATGTGCTTGTCTTGCTGATCCAATCATGGGAGAGATAAGATATCGTTTTAGTGAAAAACATGCTTATATAATGGGTTTTTTAGTTTGTATGTTTTTCTTCATAGTAACCTGGTATAAAGCTGATTTTAGTTTAATGATTTTAGTAAGTATTGTTGGAGCAACTGGGGCAGTAGTTGGCGAGACAAAAAAATTCTGGTGGTTAGATG
>JALHTX010000009.1 GCA_022866015.1 Thermoplasmatota archaeon | reverse complement strand
TATCAACACTTAGCGTTCCATTACGTAGCAGCAGTTCTGAATGGTCTTAATAATGGATATTTGCCATCAGAAATTGATACATTGATATTCGATGCTAAACCAATTTTTGCCAACAATCACGACATGGTGTTAAATAGCGCTGAGACAGACTCTGCAAAAGAAATCTCTTTAATGCTCGCTGATTTCAATGAGGGAACGTTGTACGACAATTGGCCACACTGTGAAGACTAATAAGAAGATAAACAAGTATAAAACAAATACAAGGATAGATACTATTTAATCTATCCATCTTTTTTTCTTTTTATTAAACAATTATCAAAAATAGTATTTTTCAAATTGTTGTTTTTATCTTATATTTTTTTAATATTATTGCATATATTGATCATAAGATTTAAATGAGGATAATCTATTAAATAATTCTAGATAGGAATTATTTTTTTAAAAAGGGGAGGTAAATAAAATGAATAAAAAAATAATTGTAATTGCATTGGTACTAAGTTTTATTTTTCTAAGCTGTGAAACTGTGATTGCTTTACATATTGAAAAAGAAACCAATGAAACAATGGATGGAGATAAAATCTTGATTATGTCACCCATTAATAATGATATGGATAGAAAAGATGTACCACCATGAAGAGTTGGGGCTTATAGCGGAGCATTAATCATATGAAAAGAATTATATTATTTATCATAATATGCATTCTTCTTTCACCCACTAGTTTTTTCACCATTGGAATTGTAAATGCTGATTCAAATAATTATTATGTTTCTACAACTGGAGATAATGCTAATGATGGTAGTTTGGAGAGTCCTTGGAAGACTATCGAATATGCTGTTACTCAGACTAGTTCGGGGGATACTATAAATATAATGGAGGGAGTTTATACACCATCAGCTGGACAAATTTTAATCTCAAATAAAAATACAGCAAGTCAATGGTATACTATACAAAATTACAATGATGACCTCGTTATAATAGATGGTACAAATTGTCCAAAAACTAATTATATCAATGCGACTATTGAAGTGAGAAACTCAAAATATTTGCGTATAACAGGGCTTACAGTAAACCATTCAGCAAAGGGTGGTATAACATTAATGGCAACACCTTGTTCATTTATAAGAATTGATAATTGTACTATAAGTAATTCGTCATCTTTTGCATTTAAAGTAGTTTCTGGTATGAATAATATCACATTTGAATACAACTATGTTTATAATAATTTTAATAATTGGTCTCATACTTTGATGTCTCAGGAAACAATTTCGTTTGAACATGTCACAACATTTTCCATTAACCATATTATTTATAAGGAAAATCATGCGGGAAGTATAGATATGAAGGGTGGATGCAGCAGAGGTGTTGTATGTTATAATGATATAAATACTACAGGAGGTTATGTTGTAAAAGGTGCTACAGGTGATTGGGGAGGACCAGGGATAATGCTTGATGCCCGTGGTATATCCCATAATATATCAATCTATAACAACAAAGTTTATGGTAATGTCACAGGTATTTCTTTGAATACGGAGACTACGGGTCATTATGAGTATATATATATTTATAATAATGTCGTCAATATAACAAATGAAAATAATCAAGCTCCCACGGACAATGGAAGAACACCAATTGGATTAGGCAACACCGGTTCTTCACAAGATATATTTCATAATATATACATCTATTCAAATACAGTTATAGCAGGAGCTAACAATGGTGCTTCTCCTTTTAAGGTAGGACATTATTCTCGTAATCAATTAAATTCAAATAATTTACAGGAAGTGTATGTTGTAAATAATATTTTTTATGGATATTATACTGCTAGCGGTTATGCGATATGGGAGATAAATAAAATATCTTTTGAAGACGGTGTATTCATTGTGAATAACAATTCCTTTTATCGCCCAAGTGGTACTATTAGAATATATTGGAATGGATTATATTATTCATCTTCAGCTAACCCTGAAAAATTTGGTGATGAGCCAGTGTTTACTAATCCATTGTTTGTTAATAGGTTTGCTGGTAATTTCCATCTTAATTCGACTAGTCCATGTAAGGATACTGGTAATAATATACTTGTTCCTTGTTTTGATTTTGATGATGTTTATAGGCCTCAAGGATCAGGTTATGATATCGGTACATTTGAATACCTTTCAGAATCTGATACGATTCCTCCACAAATATCTGCAATATCTCTTATATCATCAGATCCTTTGGATACCGATCCCTCCTTTGGATGGGTTAATGTGAGCTGTACAGTGATGGACAATGTCGCAGTATCCCAGGTAATACTACGGATACATAACCCAAGTGGTTCATGGAATAATGTAACTATGATAACAACGTCGAACGGGAAGTATTATTATCGGACGACCACCGCGTTTTCCACTGCAGGAAACTATAGTTATACAATCTGGGCGAAGGACACGAGCAATAATGTAAAAACGTCGTATTCTGTATTATATTCGATGCCTCCGAACTGGGATATAAACAATGATGGAGTCTGTAAAATTCTTGATATAGTACATGTTTCAATTCAATTTGGTTCAACTGGTATTCCAGGATGGATTCGTGAAGACGTGGATAACAATGGTGTAATAAATGTATTAGATATAAGCTTAGTTTCAAATCATTTTTGGAAACATTGGTACATTTAAAATCTAAATTTTTTTCGACAAGGAGTATTCATACTAATTGTTAGATAAAATATATTTATATATATAAGTCACCCTTCCACGACATAAATGTCGTGGCATTCCCTCGAGGGAAAAAAACATCTGAGGATGTTTTAAACTAATACGTTCCATGCGATTCATCCCTCAAACTAAAGTTTGGGGATTTCTCGCTTGGATTTATTAAAATTTCACTTATATTATCCATCCTCATATGGGGATGATGCCTTTCTGTGTTTGGTTCATCAAGATGTAAGAAAGGTGTAAAAGCTGTTTTAATATTCGCTACTAAGGTTTAAATAATGGGATTATAAAGAAGTTTTAAAAATTTTACCTTACTATATATTAAAAAGTAAATATATAAAATTCTAAAATAAATATATTAAAAATGTAATAAAGGCATAATTTTATATAATATAAATTGTTAATAGTAGAGTTTAAATAATTTAACATATTTAATAAAATATTATATTAAAATAGGGGAAGGAATATTTATGACAAACAATACAACCAAAAAAAATAGTATTAACTATAAAAATTCGATAAATAAAAAAAAAAAGCAGATGACATTCTATACGAAAATTATAAATAAATACTTGAGTATTTTTTGTGTAATAATACTGCTAGCAAGTATTTTCGTTATTACACCAACCATTATAGCTAGCCCAAATGATCCATGGTGGAATTCTAATTGGTATTATCGAAATAAGATACTTATCAATCATACGAAAGTATTTGAAAATTTGGTTAATTTCCCTATTCTTATTGATATCACTAATACAGGTCTGATTGGTCATGCTCAGTCGGATGCCGATGATTTTGTTTTCACAACAGATGGAACCCCAACAAAGTTATCTCATGAGATTGAATCATATGATGCTGTTAATGGTCATCTAGTTGCTTGGGTGAATATACCATCTTTATCGTCTACTACGGATACCTCGATTTATATGTATTATGATAATCCCTCTGCTAGTAATCAGCAGAATATCGTTGGTACTTGGAATAGCGGTTTTAAGGCTGTTTACCATTTGAAAGAAAGCTGGAGCACAAGCGTTGGTCATTTTAAGGATTCTACGGCAAATCATTATGATGGGACACTTACTGATATTAATAGTAATTCAGCTAGCGATACTGGAATCGCTGGTCCTGGTTTCCGATTTAACGGTGATGCTGATTTTATTAACATTGGGGTAATTAATCATCCTCAACCGATCACGTATTCCTGCTGGTTTAAAACAGATGATATTGATCAAAATAAGGGCGCTCTTGGACGAGATTATAATTTATATTTCCTTGGTACTTGGAATACAGGTCCTGGGTATTTGCGTCATAGTATTTATATTAATTCCGTTAGGTATTATCAGCATACAACTGGTGCGAGTAATGTCTGGTATCATCTGGCTGTAACATATGATGGCTCAACGGTTCGGTATTATGTCGGTGGTTCTTTGGTTGGCAGTAATAGTGTTTCAGGTAGTCTTATAGGTACTAATTTTGCTTGGCATATTGGTGATAATGGTAACGGCGCTCTCTTTTTCAAAGGTGTTGTCGATGAAGTACGAATAGCAAACACATGTTTATCAACCGGTTGGATTAGCACATATTATAATAATGTGAATAATCCTTCTTCGTTTTATACAGTTAGTATAGAACAGACCCAAAGTGGTCTCCCTCCAGTTATCTCTAACGAACAGCCAGCAAATACATCAAAAAACATAGGATTTAATCCGTTACTACAGGCTGATGTTTTTGATCCTGATGGCGATATGATCAACTGTAAGTTGTGGACGAATGCTGGTGGTAGCT
>JALHTX010000067.1 GCA_022866015.1 Thermoplasmatota archaeon | reverse complement strand
CAATGGATGACAAATCAAGGACTAGATGCAATAACTGTAAACCTTGATCCAGGTGCAGAAAACCTTCCTTATGCTCCAGATGTAGATATTCGTGATTGGATTTCTCTTAAAGAAGTGATGAAGGAATATAATCTAGGACCTAATGGCGCACAGATTGCTTGTGCAGATATGCTTGCACTTAATACATCTGATGTTAAAGACAGTATTGAAAAATTTAAAACAGAATATATCCTAATGGATACGCCAGGGCAACTTGAACTATTTGTATTTAGAGAAGCTGGTAAATACATAATTGAGTTTTTAAACCCTGCACGTAGTATGATTGCTTATCTATTAGACCCTAATCTATCAAAGACTGCATCTGGTTTTGTATCACAGATGTTACTTGCACTTAACACAAGTTTTAGAATGGAAAAACCACAGGTTAATATACTTAGTAAATCAGATATGTTGTCACAAGAAGAACTAGACCTTATATTAAAATGGTCTGAAGAACCAGATATACTTGAAGAATCATTACTTTGTGAAAAATCATCAGTTCATCAGGAGATGAGCCGTAAAATTCTAAATCTTATAAAAGATTTTCAAGATCAATTAACAGTATATCCTACAGGAAAAGAAGAATTCCAAGGTATACCAGATATTTATACTACGGTACAGTTAGAATTCAAAGGTGGAGAAGATTTACTCAGCGATTAATTGCTTAAAATTGTTATCTCTTTAGTTATTATTTTTATTCTTAAAAAAATAATTACTATTATTTTTACTTTTTTAGATTCAGATATTGAACTATAAATACTAGGCGCTTTAAAATTGATATTGCTACCATATTTAATACTTGGTAGACTAAATGATGAAAAAAATAAAACAAATGCTTTAGCCGATGTACCATTAAAATCAGTAATTTTTACTTGGAAGATACTTGATTCATTAACAATACTTGGAAATGAAACAACAAATACTTCATTAGCATCCCCAATTACTAAACTTTTAATAATTACATTGGTTTGATTTAAACATTTAACCACTAGTTTCAATTCATAAAAACCTGATGTAAGATTAGTGGTATCCCATCTATATAATATATTGTTGTCTATTTCTTCGTCGTTTTCAAATATTTTTATCCAAGTACTCTCATAAGAATAGTATAAACTATAATTTATGAAATCATTAATATTACCTGAACTTTTCATTGCAGAGCCCATTATTTCTATTAGACTATGTGGAATTCTACTTGAAATATTTAAAAAAGCTATAGGCGGATTCAGAGCATTTAAAACATTAATTCTTCCGCTTCCATAATCATTATCATTCCCAATTTCACCTAGATCAACAGAAGAATCTTTTAAAATCTGTTTAACCTCTGCAGGCTTTATATTAGGATATGCTTGTAATATAAGTGCAGCAGCACCAGCAATGTGCGGGCATGCCATTGACGTACCACTCATAACAACATATCCTCCACCGGGATAAGTACTTTTTATACCAACACCTGGAGCTACAATATCAGGTTTAATATAAAAAGAACCATTAAATTCAACAGGTCCACGAGAGCTATAAACAGAAATTACACTGTTTTTATCAATAGAACCAACAGTGATTGTTTTAAGACTACAACCAGGAGAAGTAATACTACTGCTATCAGGACCATTATTTCCTGCTGCAGCTACAACAACAATGCCTATATCAACTATTTCATCTGCTTTTAAACTAACAACATCATTAGGAGAGCCAGCTTCATCTGTACCAAAACTGATTGATATAATATCAACATGATCAGATGGATCTCCATCGCCATTAGGATCAACTGCTGCTTCTAAACCTGCAATATAATTATCAAGGTTACCAGAACCTTGAGAATCTAAAACTTTAAATGCATATAAATTAGCATCAGGTGCGACACCAACATATTTATAATCTGAATTTACACCAGTTCCTGCTATAATTCCTGCACAGTGTGTTCCATGCCCATGGTCATCCATAGGGTCATCATCGTTATTCACAAAATCATAACCATCTACATAATTACTAGAAAGGTCAGGATGAGTATAATCAATTCCAGTGTCAAGAATAGCAATATTTATACCTTTGCCAGTTATATTTTTACCAAACTTGTTTTGTATTTTCCAAGCATCAGAAGCTTTAATCAAGGGAACTGACTCATCTAAATAAACAGAAAAATTATAATTGGTATAAACATTTTTTATAAAAGGTAACTCTTTTATTTTATTAATTAAACTTAATGGCATATTTTTAATAAAAAGACCATTGAATATTCCTGTATATTCACGAGAAAAAACAATATTATTACGGTCTTTTTCGCCTACTAAAGATAATATTGAATCAATAGCTTTTTTATGAGAATTTAAAATAAAGTTGCGATAAGTATCAATTTTATTTTTTAATAAAGAATAAGATATAGATGGAAAAAAACCCCCTATTTCTTTTATAGCATTATTAAAATATGTAAAAACTGGCGTGTCGACTAATTCGATAATATAATCATCATTTTCATAAGTAGTTTTTCCCTCCTTTTCTATTATAAGACTTTCAGTAATACTTGAAAACATTGTAAAAACTAATAAGAATATGATAAAAACTGATAATGTCCTAGAAATTTTTTTTATTATACTTTTCATTTAATTATAATTATTTTACATACATAATATATTAACTTTATTTATCAAATCTTATCGGTTTTAACTTATTTGAAAGTAAAACTACTAAAGAATCAGGCTTTTCCATCATATAATAATAACCTGTTTCTTCAGCTAATTTATTAGAGAAAAATTTTATTTGATCATGACTAGGCATATTCTCTATCGTCATTCTTTTACGTGAATAACCAACAAAAACATATCCTTTAGGTTCTACAAACATTGGATTTGCTTTACTGATAAGTCTTGCATATTCACTTATATGTTTTTCACTCATATTCCAGCCATTAACAAGAGTATGACGTATAACAATACGAGTATCAAGAGAAGGCAATAATTCTAGGGTTTGATTTATCCTATCCCATCCATCCGGAATTAAAGGTGAACAAATTTTTTTATAAACTTCTTTATTTGGTGCAACAATAGAAACATAGAGTTGTTTTGGAAGTGTATTCAAATTTTCTAATGCTTTTGGATTTGTACCATTTGTTACAAGAAAAGTTGTAATCTCTTTTTTATGGCATTCTCTAAAAAAATCGCCTAGAAAAGGATAAAGAGTAGGTTCACCAGAAAGAGAACAAGCAAGCATGTTTGGATTATTTGCCTCGTCCCATTTCTTCAGATCACATTTTTTATTTCCTTTAAAACCTGTAATTAGTTTTCTCTGAGCATCAATTGATTTATCTAATATTAATACAGGGTCATCAACTTTTTCAAAATCTTTTTCAGTAAAACCTTGGTGTCTCCAGCAAAAAAGACACATTTGATTACACTGATTTACTGATGGCGTCATCTGTAGACAACGATGAGATTTTATCCCATAAAATGTCTGTTTATAGCATTCTCTTTTAAAAAGTAAGCTTTGTTTCATCCAATGACATAGTTTGACTGCTGAATGATTACCTACAAGAGCATAATGCTGTTTTTCGAGTATTTTTTTAAATTCAGATTTCATAGTAGGTCAACTTATTTTTTAAAATTGTTATAGAACTCTTTATATTAAGTTGTTTTACTTATATTAAAATAAAAATTTTTGTTATACTTTTCCTATCTTTTAATAAAAATAATAAAATAACAAAAGTAATGTAATTGTGATTCTTAAAATAATATTTATTTATACCATTATACTAACTTTAAATACATAAACACTAACAATAAATTTAAATACTAATTAAAGTAAAATACTTACTTAAGTTAAATTATTTATAATTCAATCTAAAGAAAATTTATATAAAGTAAATAAATATTCGTATTAAAATAATAAAATATATTCGGGGGAAATTCATGATAAACAAAAAGAGTCTAAAGAAAAATTTATTTTCAATCATTGTTATAACTTCACTAATTTTAGGAATGCTAACGCCAATAACAAATGCTAAACAAATCGATAGTATAACAGGTTTTGATAAAGGTCCATCTTATACTAATGTTGTACCAATGAAAAAAGTTACTTTTGTAAACTTTGATGAAGACACATTAATTGATGATTATGCTTATCTTGCAAGTGTTCCAACAGCGGTTTTTAAAGATCAAGAAAAAGACAGACTTTTTTCACATCCGTTGTTGTTTTATCAGGATAAACTAGATTACAATGATGACAAATACCGCATTTTAGATACCTTTCCAGGTATTGAGTATTTTATGGAAGACTATATGAGTTACTGTAATGGAAAACTAGATGAAATGACGATTATAAACCTTGATGAAAACAAAGTAAGTCAATGGGCTACAGATAAGATTACTAAGATATCTTCAGATAACCCATATGAGCTAACAGGTCAAATAGCTCTTAATGATTGGAGTTATTCAAAAGATGCAGTAATCGCAGTGATAGATAAAGAATTTAAAACACCAAATATTAAGCATGAAGGAGTCCTTGAAGGCTTTATTCCTTCAGACTATAAAACAAAAAACTTCAAATTTCAAATGGATAAACCGGAGATAGGTGTTGCTGGAAACTATCAAGATTTTGAAATAAACAAACCTTACAAATATGTTATCGCAAATATGTATTGGGATAATGTAGCCATCGATCTTGATTTACAACTTTATGATGATAAACTAGGTATGGCAGATGCCGATTCAAAATGGAATATATTCTATGGCGCAGGTGAAACAACTGGTTCATATGTTTATGACTATGGTAAATGGGAGGTCGGAGTAACATATATGCCAACAAAAGCCTCAAGTGATGAAGGAATAATGAAAGAAAAATTTAATAATGTTAAAGAAGAAACAGGTTTACTCTCCGAACTCGGTTTAGGTGGTAGCAATAAACAAGATGTACAAATCAATCTATACCCAGGTGTAGAAGTTGAAATAGATGATCCTATTCCTTATGGATGCAGAAACGTTAATTTTACACTTGAATGGAATAATCCAAATATTGTCCTTGGTTTTTTAGTCCTTGACCCTGCAGGTGCAGAAACTGCCTCTACGCCATCATGCGATGAAATAATTAAAGGTGTTGAAAAAGGTGCTACAGAACGTAGTATAAAACTTGAAAGACTTGGTGAAACAGCACCCAGAGAAAAATACAAAATATGTGTTTTTTCTCTTAATAATATAACAAATGATCTTAATTTTAAAGTAAAATACAACTGGGAACAAAACTATACACGTGAAAGAGGAGATATGCTTGCTAGTGCAACAGAAGGCGCTGTTCTTGCAAGTACATTAAATGCACCTCTTCTATATACAAGCAAAGAAAATTTATCAGAAATCACTAGTGAAGTACTCTACAAGTTGGGTGTAGAAAATATATATATTGTAGATCTAGGGGGCTATCTTTCAAAAGATGCTTATAATGAACTAAAACAAATAGGACATGTTATAAAATTTAATGATTATAAAGAAATTTATAATATCATAAAATCTAGTACTGGCAGCAAAGATGTTATTATTTCAACTGTAGATCCTTGGACTTATTATTATTCGTTAGATTTAGTACCGGTTGATGAATACCCTGGTGCATTATTCATAGGTCCTGCAGCATATATAGCTGCTCATCATGGGGCACCTGTTGTTATTGTTGATAATCATCCAGAGCTTTCACAAGCAGTTGTCTGGCATACAGAATTTTGGAGAAAAACAGCAAATGACAAGTTTAGACCCAACCTTCCATCGGTTGCTTGTATGGTACTTACTGGTAGAAATGTTATAAACTTTCTTGAATCTATTGGATTTGATCTTCCAAAAGATGAAGAAAATCTTGCAACCATGATTACTGTAGCTGATCAATTTGATATAGGTATGACGTGGGATAGAACTTTTACTGGAAGGCTTATACCTGGCAGATTTTGCAGTTCTCCAGTAGATATTGCATATTGGTCATCAAGAAGTTTCTTTTATCCTGCCCTAATATTTGAAAATCCTGCTCTAGATAGTAGTGGAATAACCTTAGTTAATGGTAGTAAAAGTAAAGTTATTCCAATTCTTGGTAAATTAATGAAACCGCTTGGCACAGATCTTGTAATATATCGTCCTTCTCAAGAAGAGGAGTATATATATCCAGTTTTAAATACATATAATGTTTTTTTAATAGATTTCAATAAAATAGCTAGTAAACATTGGGGTGGTGTTTATACTACAGCCAATGGTATAATACCTTATGTAACCCCATCACCTTACCCAATTGATAATGGTGCAACTGACAAAGTAGGGGCATTTTATGCTGATATTGATGAAACGTATGCTGTACCATTTTATTCTGAAAAAGCAGGATATAGTAATTGTTATTCCACGAATTTTGATGTTGCAATTGCGAATCTTAATAAAGGCGTAATCATGTGGATGGAAGCTTGTCATGGTGGAAATGGTAATTACGGACAACTCAGTTTTTGGAACACCGAAAGCCCATATATCTATGAAGAAAATCCCTGGCGCGCTTATGAGCGGCCACTTATATCTGCAGGTACTCTCAAAGAGTTTACAAAGTATGCCCCAGAACTATTACATGAGATGGGAATGCCTTCTTTTAAATTATTATTCAAATTAGGAAGCTTTTTATCAACACCGATTAATCTTTTAACAGTTGATTGGGGTAGCACAGATGATCCTGATGTTGTAGTTATGAACCCCCAAATACCAATATCTACGTTAGTTGACGCATTTCGTGTTGATTATCAAATTAAGGAATCAAAGGGAAGAAGTTTAATACCAATTATTGGTAGACAATTCAGGGCATATGGTGATGATGGTGTAGTAATAGACCCATTACCGGGCGGTGAAAATGTTTTAACTGTTAGAAATGGTATAATGTTTGATGAAAATTTAACTAACCTACACAGTTGTGGTCTTAATGCAGTATCATGTCTTATTGCTAATTCCTATCTACATACAACTTTTATAAGACATGGTACACCATACCAAATCTTAGATCCATGGTCAACTTCCTGGTATAGTAGCATATGGTTGCATGGTATACCTAGAGCATTAGCACTTGGTAAAACAATAGGTCAAGCATACGAGGAAGGAATGGCAGAAGTAGGAATAGAATATCTGGTAAACCAATGGTGGTGGGACTTAAATGAAAACGTAATCTTTTATGGCGATCCTGATCTTCGTGTTTGGACACCAAGTACAGAATATGACTATGAAGCTAATAACCACTGGGAGAAAGATGAAATCAGGTCCATTACTTATGATGCAGATTTAACAGTGAATGGTCACATGCCATTTGGAGCAGTAAGCTATCCTAATGCTCGTGAAAAACAAGAATTGTTCTTTGGAATGCCATTTTGGTTTGTAGTATTATTAGTTATTATAATTCTGTTTATAATTATTGTAGCAGTTTTCGCACGTAAGAAAAAATAAAAATAAAACTCTATTTTAATAAATGCTAGCAACAAATACTATTATTACTATCATATGGAGTAAAACAAAAAATAAGCCAGTATTCAACTTCTTTTTAGAAAGTAGTATATAAACTTTATGTGTGTAATCGTGTTAATCGTTGTCATATGATTTTTAACTCGTCTTCATCGTCTGGATCAGGATCCCACGGAAATGGAATATCTGGTTCTGGTTGATTAAACATATATTTTTGCCTCCCACTACTAATACTATTTATACAACCGATACTTTATAATGGTATTTCTCCATGAATTCCAACTATCACAAGTTG
>JALHTX010000008.1 GCA_022866015.1 Thermoplasmatota archaeon | reverse complement strand
TCTCCAAACTTCTTTTGAATCATCTGAGTAGCTTTTTCTACTCTCCAGTGAATATCTTCATCAGAGAGAAATGCTAATGCTTCATGATCATAAGAGTGACATCCTATTTCATGACCACGTGTTTTAATTTGCGTTAGTACATCAAAATTATCATCGATAATATTTGCTAGAATGTTAAACGTACTATGAATATCAAGTTCATCTAAAACATTAATAATAGAAGGTATACCTTTTTTTACGCCCTCACAAGTATCAGAAAAAGGTTCAGCGTCATGTTCTACATCAAAACCAATCATGACATATAAATTACCCATAATCAAAGCCCCTAATTGCATACAAAATAAGTTTTAGGGTTCTTATTGTTTTTTAAAAAAAAATTTAAATAGAGAGCATCTATCAAAAAACTATGCAACCTATTGGTTTTAATAAAAATAAGTTTTCAGAAAAAATGAAAGCAAAAGGTTTTGATTTTCTTATTGCATCATCACCTGAGAACATCTTTTATACATCAGGTTTACCAACTAGACATTCTGAAAACAACCCGATCTTGTTTTCGCTTTCTAATCTAACCCCTACGATCGTAGTAGTACGTCAAGATGGCGAAGAAAGCGTAATCACATGGATGATATTTGATCCTGAGTTAACCTGGATAAAAGATTTCCGAGGGATTATGTCTAAAGTCGATGCAGTAGAGGCACTAGTTAATATTATTCAGGAAACAGGGATACAAAAGCCAACAATAGCTGTAGAAAGCTTTATGCCATTTTATCAATATGCGGGATTGAAAAAAGCGTTTCCCAATGCAAAATTTGAAGCAGCAGATGATATCTTTTTGGAATGTAGACTAGTTAAAACTCAGGATGAAATAGATCGTATTAAAAAATCAACATATATTGCTGAAAAAACCATTCTTGCGATGTTTCATGAACTAAGAGAAGGAATATCTGATATAGATCTATTAAAAATCGCAAAAAACACTATTGTAAATGAGGGTGCATCTGGTTGGGATCATATAACAATGAGCCTTGGTGCTAGTGACCCAGAGGCGCCTGGCACTGGAGTAAAGATGAAGAAAAACGAGATGACCAGGTTTGATATCGGAGCAATTTACAAAGGATATACTTCTGATGTTAGCCGACATGCAGTTCTTGGTAAAATCCCTTCAGATGTAGAGAAATTTATTCGTGAAATCGTAGATGTACAACGGCAATGTATTGATGCTATCAAACCAGGTGTTGCTACCATGGACATCCTTAATATAGCACAAGAAGCATTTGAAAAAAAAGGTGAGGAAGTACCTATTTTTCCTACCTGTCATAGTCTTGGTTTACGATGTGAAGAGATTCATCTTTTTGATCCGTTACGCTTAACTGATAAGGTGTTTGAATTAGGTATGGTTTTTGATTTAGAGTTCTGGGTTCCCTATGAAGCATATAACAACCGGTTAATAGGCATGGAAGACACCTATCTTGTTACCAAAAACAAATGCGAAAGGATATCAACCCTTGATCAAACACTACTTATAAAATAATAAGAAGTCTCTAAATATCAGTTTAAAGATTCTAAGCTAAGGTGATAGAGTTTGCGGAAACTTGGAGTAGGTATTATCGGTTTAGGTTCTGCAGGGTTACTTCATGCCGAATCCTATAATTCAATACCTGATAAAGCAAAAGTAGTAGCTCTCTGCGATAAAGATAAAGGATGTGTTGAATCAAACGCTTCTATATACGGGTCTGATGCACATACCAGCTATTGCGATATTCTTCGTCGTAAAGATATCGATATTATTGACATCTGTCTACCTCATCATCTTCATGCTAAAGCAGCTATCGAAGCAGCTGAAGCAGGTAAACATGTACTTGTTGAGAAACCTATTGCAACAGCACTTAAAGACGCTGATGATATGATCAATGCAGCGAAAAAAGCAGGAGTTAAACTCATGGTTGCAGAGAACCACGCGTTTATCCCGGCGCATATGCTCGCAAAAGAAATGGTTGACAAAGGAAGACTAGGTCGTGTGTTCCTCGCGAAAGCCTACGAAATCGTTGGTGACGTACCAGTTGAACAGAGCTG
>JALHTX010000007.1 GCA_022866015.1 Thermoplasmatota archaeon | reverse complement strand
TAAAAAAAGAGTTTTATAAACTTGTTTTTGATTTTTTAATAGCGGATTTTGGTTTCAAAGAAAAATATATTGAGCTTTATTTTAGTGGCGGACGTGGTTATCATTGCCATGTAAAAGACCCAGCAGTTTTATGTCTTGATAGCAGCGAAAGAAGAGAAATCGTGGATTATATCACAGGACGAGATATTTATGATTCAATTATTTTTCATGAACAAATAACAAGTACAATACAGATCAGAGGAAGAAATATTCCAAGCAGTAAATCTTTAAAGATGCCAAAACCTGATGAACCAGGTTGGAAAGGACGCATAAGCCGTGGTATTATTGAAATCGTGGAAGAAATAAAAAAAAGCGATAATCCTTTAGAAAAACTCCGAGAATACGGCGTAAAACAAAATGATGCCACACAGCTACTAACTGATCTTTCTGACGAGCGTGTTCAAAGAATAAAAGAAGGACGTCTTGACCAGTCTAAAACCATCCGTAAGTTTTTTTTAAATAATGCCCTTAGAAAAACCGCGGTATCTATGAGCGCAAGTGAAACAGATGAACCTGTTACCTGTGATATTAAAAGACTAATTAGGCTTCCTGGTTCTCTTCATGGTAAAACAGGTTTAAAAGTTGAAAGAATACAGCTAGATGAACTTTCAGATTATAACCCATTGCAAAAATCAGTAGTTTTATCAGAAGAAAAAGTTAAATTTGATATTTTAAATGATTTTAATATTGAGATGAAAAACAAAAATTTTGATTTAAAACAAGGCTCTCAAGAAATACCTATATATCTTGCAGTTTTTTTAATAGGCAGAGGGATTGGAAATATTATTTAACATAGTTGTTCATTTTGGTTTATTGGGGAAATAGTTTTTATGACTAACGAAGAAATCAGTTATAGACTTCTAAGAAAAATCCAACAAATGGAGAAAAACACCCCTGTTTTAACCGATTTAGATAATGATTTTTATACGAATATAGAAAAATATTTTTTGGATTTAAATGCCTACCTAAAATCCGAATCCGACGAGCATAAAAAAAAATTATTAGACGAAGAAATTGAAAACACAAAAAAAATTATTACTAATATATATGAGCAACGTGAGAAAAAGATTTTGTTAACAGCAATTTCAAAGGCTCGTAGCGGAAACCCTGATCTTAAAATCATGGTAGGTGTTGAAAGAGCTTTTTTTGATTCAATTTTAAATCTAATTAATACATTTCGCGAAAGTATACTAGAGCGAAAAACAATCGATGAAAAAAAAGTAGAACAACAACAAGAAATAAAAAAAATAACAGAAGAAAACAAAATAGATGAAAACAAAAATAAAATAAACATCTTAGAAAATAGTAATTTAAATCCTATATCACGAGTCATAAAAGATATGCCGAATTTTATTGGAACAGATGCTAAAAGTTATACTCTTAAAAAAAATGACGTTGTTTCTTTACCTGAAGATATGCAGGAAATGCTTTCAAAAAGAAAAGTTGTTGAAAAACTAGAATTGTAGCATTATATTTTATATATTAATGTTAATGTCGAGTTATATATTTTCCTTCTGGAGAAACGCTTGTTATTTTTTATATTTATATTTAGACTTATTACAGAGTATCTTACATTTTTTCTGACTTGCTATCTTGAACGAACTGAGGGTTTCGTCTGTGTTTCCTGAGTAGCTGATGCAAATAACAAGGGTGTCTTTGTTCACCCATTTCGGGAGATCGTATTCCCGGTTGACAATAAGAGGAACATCGAGTTTATCCCGGAATAAACTGAGCATGATATCCCCGGAAATTGCTGAGCCACCCATTCCTGCCACAACGACATTATCGATTTTGAGAAAGTTGAAACGTTGTACTGCTTCAGCAATTGTAAGAGCTTCTTTAATTTGTTCTGGGAACCTGGCGAGCCCATCAAGCATATTAGCCTTATCAACCATAGTTATTTTCTCGATATCATTTGCCATCATTTTTTACCATCTCGTCTCTCATCAAAATTCTTGCGGTTGGATACAATTTAAAAATGCTCGGAAGCCTTCAAGAGAGAAAGTGAAATCATCTAGTGTATTCAAAAATATTTCTATTCAAATCTAAGAATGGTGTTATTTCGATTAAAAAAAAGTTAAAAACCACTGGTTCTTATCTACAATTTTTCGTCAGGAAATTTTCTTTTTTATAATTTTTACTGCTTTTAGAACAAAATTTCTATCAAACTCACCAATTGGTGTTGGGGTATCAAAAATACGGTTAGGAATATGAAAATCATCAAAGTTAAAACCTTCACGGATTTTAAATTTATATTTTTCATGATGTATCTCCTCTCCTATTTTATGAAGAGTATTCTCATTAAGATCATAACCTACAGTTTGTAATGCCTTTAATACGATATCTGTTGTATATACTCCTCTAGCAAAAAAACAAATAACAAGGCTTGATAGAATCTGACGCCAGTATTCCTCCTTCAATAAATACTCAACAAGTTCATCAGGAGTAAGTTTACGGTTAACAAGAACTTTTTGATCGATACTATATCCTGCATTGTCCAGATGGCTATGACGAGCACCAATAAACACACCTACATGTGCTCCTGGTCCAGTATGATATCCTGGCATTTCATTACCCATAAAACTAAGTGCAAAATCCTTTCCGCCATACTTAGAAGCAGCATATTCAACACCATGAGCAAGAGCATTGTAAAAACCATCTGATTTGTCAACAATTAATTTTACAGCTTCTATATAACTGTTGTAATCCCCCCATCGAAGCTTAATTCCTTTTGTTTCCTTCTCAGTTATAATACCCTTTTCTAAAGCTTCAGTTGCCCAGGCTAAAACCACACCAGTGCTCATCGAATCAAGTCCTCTTTTTTCCACTTGCTCCATCAATTTAAGAAAACCTTCAGGTTTAGATATCCCTAACATTGTCCCTAATGCATACATAGGTTCATAATCATAACAAATCATAGAAGTCTTGTAGAAGTACGGTTCATCCCCATAAGGTTCTCTTAAAGCGGCAATATGAATACAACCAATAGGACAATGAGAGCACGCAAGTCGTCTCCCTAGATAGCCCTGAGCTAATACCTCTCCTGAGATTTTTGAAGCATTCTCAAACCTAGCTGTTTGTAAATTCCTCGTGGGAAGACCACCGAGTTCATTTAAAGGTAGAATATTCTCAGCAGTCCCAAGATCATGATATTTCTGCATAACTAGGGAATTAACAGCAGAATTATACACTTCATCGTACAAATTTTGATAGTATTTACTATCTTTAATTTTAAGTGAACGTTTTCCAGAGACCACAACTGCTTTCAGCTTTTTACTTCCAAACACAGCACCAAGACCTAGCCTACCGAAATGTCGATATGTTTCAGTAGTCACGCAGGCATAGGACACCAGTCTTTCGCCTGCGCTACCGATACGCATAATCGTTCTTAGACCTGAACCAGGCTCGTTTTCACGGATTATTCGACCAACTGTAAAGATGCTTTCCATTCCCCAAATAGTTGAAGCGTCACGAAAATGAACTTTATTGTCATAAATTGCTAAATACGTTGGATTATTACTTATACCTTTTATAACAATAGCACCATAACCTGCCATACGAATAGCAACGGCGCTTCTTCCTCCACAATGACTTTCCCCAAGATTTCCTGTGTGTGGTGATTTAAACATTGCTACAGTTTTTGAAGCAAGAGGAAACAAACCAGTCAATGGCCCTACTGCAAAAATAATAGGGTTTTCTGGGGAAAATGGATCACATCCTTTTGGACAATTTTCTTGTAGTAGTTGAATAGCAATTCCAGTGCCCCCTATATATTTTTCAAATAAATCCTGCCTTTTTTCAACCCAGAACTTGTTGCTCGATAGATCAATATAAAGAATATTTGAAGGTATGTAATGATAAATCAATGTTTGACCTCCCTAGTTTTTTCAAGTTTTAACACACCATGTGGGCAGAATTTAACACAATACCCGCAATGAATACAAATCATTGGTTTGTTTACCTCATTATTCCAAAATACCGCCCCAATAATGCATGCATCCTTACAGCGACCACAGCCAATACAT
>JALHTX010000066.1 GCA_022866015.1 Thermoplasmatota archaeon | reverse complement strand
ATTAGACAATGAAGGATACAAAACATACTACCAACCAATAATACTAGATATATTAGGAGAACATACCATAGAATACTATTCAGTCGACTATATGGGAAACCAAGAACAAATAAAGACTACAACATTTACAATATCAAATGTGAACTTTGACCTAAAGATCACTAGTCCGACAAATGGATTATACCTGTTTGGGTTTAGACTATTGCCAATACAAAAAACAATATTAATAGGGACCGCGGAAATAGACGTAACGATAACAGCATTCACACCAGAACCCGCTAACATAGACCATGTAGACTTCCTGCTAGACGGAAACATACAAAAAACAATTACAGAAGATCCATACATTTGGAGTATAGACCAAAAAATGACAGGAAAACACACAATAGACGTAATAGCATATACAGTTAACAACGAAATCGTATCAGATCAAATAACAGCAACACTACTATTAATCTAAAAAAATACTAAACCAATACAATAACTAAAAAAACCAATCTCTAACTATTTTTTCTATTTTTTAATCATATTTTTAGAACTATTTATAAAATTTTAATTCTTATAAGTAACATTTGTTTCGTTTACTATAGAATAAATTTATAAATCATTAAAATATTCGTATTTTATAAGGGATTTTTCATTTGTATTGGGTTTCAAATAATATCTACCTCTATCTTCACAAACCCAATACACCCCATATCTATTATTTTTTTCTCCTATAGTATAAGATATTATAATTGCCTAGAACCATGTTTGTTATAGTAAACCCTCTCTTTTCATGGAGAAATATCATTATAAAGCACTATGTTATATAGATATTACAGTAGTGAGGGTAAAAAATATGTTTAATGATCCACCAAGACCAGATATTCCTTTTCCTTGGGATCCTGATGATGACGAAGATGAATAAAAAAAACCATATGACAACAATTAACACGATTACACACATTAAGTTTATATACTAGAATAAAATCGCAGAAAAGGAACAAGTATGTCTAATATACCTTTAAGTCCTATTGACGATTATATAGAAAAACAAAAATCACCACAAAAAGAAATTTTACAAAAAGTAAGAAAAATCTTCCAAAAAACACTCCCAGATTGCGAAGAAAAAATGGCTTGGGAGGTCGTAACATTTGCAGGAGGCAAATTTTATATCGTATCAATGAAAGATCGTGTACATATTGGCTTTGCAATTACTGGGTTGAACAAAGAAGAGATAAGTTTATTTGAGGGAAGCGGTAAAACAATGAGACATATAAAAATTCCAACATTAGAAAATATTGACGAGAAAATGCTTATAAAACTGATAAAAATAGTAGATGAGAAAGCAATCTGCAAACCATGCTAAAATTTAATCTAAAAAACCAGTTTTAAGTTATGTTTTTCAATAAAAAAAATATAAATTTTAATATACTATAGTTGTAAGAATTGGAAGGGATTTTAACACAAGATTACTGGTTAAAAACCAACGTTGAAATTAGAATCAATATAAAAACCTGACTTTTAGGTAACACATGTCAAACTAGTTTTATATACTATAAATTCAAGAATACATGTTCAACAAATAAAAAAAGAATTATGAAATAGGAGAGATATAGATATGAAAACAAAAATATTTAGCATAAGCATAATCATAATGCTTGCATTAAGTAATGCTATCATAATATTTGGATTACATTCAAACGCTGGTGATGGTCAACCAGTATGGCCTCAAGATTCTTCCTGGGTCCTTGCTGATACTGATCCAAATGAAGCCGGGTGTCCAGACTATAAAGATGTACAGTCTGTATATTATCATATAAATGATTTCTATTTATATCTTAGAGTGGAGTTTTACGGCTACCCTAATATAACTGAACATGATATGAGATTAAAATGGTTTATAGATACAGATGATCCTCATAACATGGCATGGCAAGGTAATAAGGTCACCGATACAGAATACTTACTATTTGTTGAAGATTCTCCAAAACCACATCCCGATGGCAACGTTGAAATTTTCTTAATAAATGATGCTAACAACGATGGTTTCATAAATGATGAAACGAAGAATGGATCGGATTATCAAAGCTTTCTTATTTCTAATACTAATATAGCAGGTTACAGGATAGTAGGTCATTATTTAGATATTTATATTCGTCAAGCAAATATTGGTAACCCTACTTATCCATATTTTACATGGTCTACTGATCAAGGAGATCCTAATCTTGATTCGTCATCAGCACTTGATCAATCTGATGCTTATTGGAATACAGATCTTTCAAAAGCAGACGTAAGCATTGAAAAATTTGGACCAATAGATGAAGTATTTACAGGTGGATCATTTACATATACTTTACAAGTAACAAACCATGGTCCAAACTCTGCATCCAATATAATAGTTTCAGATACACTTCCAGCTAATTTAATACTAAACAGTGCCGATCCTAATCCAACAGGTGATAGTTTTCCAACATTTTACTGGTATATTGGAAATATGAACGTAGGAGAAACAATAAATATAACTCTTGAAGTAACCGCTGATACTACAACAACAGGTATTATTACAAACATTGCTACTGTAGATGGCGATACACATGACCCAGCACCTGAAAACAATATAGCTAGTGTAGATACTACTATTGTTTTAGATACTGATGGTGACGGCATACCAGATTATCTAGATAATTGTCCAACAGTGTATAACCCAGATCAAAAGGATACTGATGGTGATGGTAT
>JALHTX010000065.1 GCA_022866015.1 Thermoplasmatota archaeon | reverse complement strand
TAATAGAGATGTTGTTTATACAAGTGCGTATATGCATGAACTAGGCCATACATTAGGCTTAAACTGGTTATTAGGCCACGAAACTGGTGGATACTATCCATGGCAATCATTATGGTGGAAAGCTAGACCATATAAAAGCGTCATGAACTATGGATATATGTATGGAGCAATTTGGAATCTTGTAGACTATTCCGATGGTTCACATGGAAAAAATGATTTTGATGACTGGTCAAATATAGATTTTGATTTTTTTGAACAATAACCTTTTTTTCATTTTTTTCAAAAACTTTAAAACAAATATATGTGTTCTATAAACTAGAATGCTAGGCAGAGATCAAGCTGTTATACTTGTTGAAAAATATTTGAAAGAGTTGGATAATATTCGTTTAGCTTTTGCAGTAGAAGCTATATTAAGAAAAATCGCTGAGATATATGATAAGGATCAAGAACTTTGGGGCATTACAGGTCTTCTTCATAATTTTGATTATGAATACTGTGAAGGTAACTTACAAAATCGTGGAAAAATTTCGGCTCAAATTTTAGATGGTATAATACCTGAAAAAAGTGTTAATGCAATAAAGGCTAATAACTACATATATAATGATTATCTACCTATAACGTCTCTTGATAAATGTTTGATTGCTGCTGTAACATCTGCAGAGTTGATAATGTATATTGCTAGTAACAGTTCTTCTAAAAAACTTTCTGATGTTAGTCTACCTCTTGTAATTACAAAATTTAATGATTCTTCTTTTGCATCAAAGTTAAACCGGAGTCGTATAAATCTATGCGAAGATGTAGGTATAGATCTTAAATCGTTTCTAGAACTATGTTTAAACGCCTTAAATGAAATATCTGATGAACTTACCCTTTAATTTTTTTTAAATTTATTTATAGTAAAAGTTTTATAAGAGTAATGTGTGTTATAGTTACCTAGGTTAGTGATTTGTTTGTATAAAGAAGAAAACGAAGTAATAACCTCTGAACAAGACGAATACATACGTTTGCCGTTTCCAAATAAAAATAAAAATGAAATGTTTGCAATAGCAGACAGATTAATGGGTGGATCAAGGATAAATGTAGTATGCGCAGATGGCAAAGCCCGTATGGCTCGTATCCCTGGCCGTATGAAAAGAAGACAAAGAGTAAGAGCAGGTGATCTTGTAATTATTAAACCATGGGATATCCAAAATGAAAAAGCAGATATTGTTTTTAGATATCGTAGAACTCAGGCTATGATACTAAGTCGCAGAAAACTTATACCAGAGGAAATAGATGTTTTCTGAACGTTTTTTAGATGATAAAAGCCTGAAGAAAATTGATAAAAAATTTCAGCAGATAATAAGTAGAACAGGTGTTGATAATAAAACACAGGATGAAGTTTTTGATAAATATACTCTTTCAACAATTGAAAAACTAATCTCAGATAAAATAATTGACATGCTAGATTTTCCTATATCTACAGGTAAAGAAGGCAATGTTTTTCGTGCAATAACACCTAAAAAGAAATTTATTGCAGTAAAAATTTATCGTACATCGACTTCAACTTTTAAACATATAACCGATTATATAATTGGTGACCCTCGTTTTGAAAATTTTCGTAATAACCGTAAAGATATTGTGCATGTTTGGACTAAAAAAGAATTTAAAAACCTTCAAAAACTTAAAATGATAGGTGTCAAAGCACCTAAGCCAATCGTTTTTGCTGATAATGTTTTAGTAATGCAATATATAGGTGATTCGAAACATGCTGCACCTATGCTTAAAGATGTAATAGTTGAAAATCCGCAAGAAATTTTTGATACAATTATTAATTATATTAAGGTTATGTATAAGAAAGGAAAAATGGTTCATGCAGATCTTAGTGAGTTTAACATACTTTATTATAGAAAAAAACCTTATATTATTGATCTAGGTCAAGGTGTCTTGTTAAAGCATCCGCGTTCTTTAGAGTTTTTAAAACGTGATATAGATAACATAGTTCGATATTTTAAGAAATATAATATCCGGGCTGATGCAAAAAAATTTTATAACAAAATAGTAAATTAAAATTTCTGATACTGACCTTTGTTTTTTTTAGAGTCCAGGTAATTAATTGTATATTAATAGATACACTGTAGTAATTACTTAATTGTTTGTTCTTTTTTACTTGTCTTTTATTTAATAGTTAGTAATAATAAAATTTAACAATTTGTTATTTTTATATATTTTATTTTTAATTTGTTGTCTATATTTTTCACAATATTTAAGTTTAATTATTATATTAATCAAAGAATTTTTAACTATGATAAAATTTGACCATAATACATATGACATTTTTACTGTAGAACTGAAAAAAATTGAAGAATAAAAGAATTATAGTTTTAGTGAGACTTCAACTTATCGTTTACCTTTTATACCAAAAGGAGAAAAAAATAAAATTTATAAAAATATAAATTTGATAAATTTTATAGATAACAATTATTAATTTCATAAAATATTTAAATCTTATAAAAATTACATCTTTTATTATTGGGTAGATACTCACGTAAAAAATGTGTGGGGGAGTTTTTTACCTCATGGGTTTCTACCCAATAAAAAAAATAGAAAAAAAGAGTTAAGAGCTAGTTTTTTTAGTTATAGTATAAGTTTAGTATTTTTTCAAAGATTGGAAAACGCTCTAACAACTTCAGGAAGAGTTGGATGATTGGGTTGTAGGTGTGTGTCTTTGGTATACTGACTTCAAGTTTTGTCCAATCACTTTCTGCACCATAAATATCCATGACTTTTGCTTTAATTGTATAGTCTCCTTGTTCTAACCATGTGTGTTTAGCTGATGCTTCTGCACCTGATGGATATGGGCCTATCCAAAACTCTTTAGTATCATCTCCCCAGTTGATACAATATGTTACATTATCTCCTTCTGGATCAGTTGACACAAATTTATATTCGTAATCTGTGGCTGGTTTTCCGTTAATCTTACCATTTATTGTTGGTTTATTTGCTGGGTTATTTTTACCTCTTGTTCCATCAGAGCCCTTTTCATATGCTCCTATATCCACTGCAGTACCTTGTGGTCTTGGATTGCCATCAAAATCTATAGATGGAGCACTTATACTACTTCCAGTATCTATCATAGTAGAAGTTGATTGTAGATGATAATCGCCACCTGATGGATTAACCCATTTTGGGTCACCTGCTAAGAAATTATGGTCTTGAATTACTCCTGATTTTTGATTTGAACCTAAGTATATAGGGTTGCTACAGCTAAAGATATTGTTTCTTATAACTACATTGGTCCAAGAGGATACTGAGTTAGGAGGATTTATTCTAATTCCATTAGAACCATCAAAATCATTATTTATGATTATTACATTATTTGCATGTGCTTCCTGACAGGATGAATCTTCCCATAAACTTGAAAAACCCCACCCATTAGTTTTTAGAATGTTATTATATATATTAACATTTGTTATACCCTGACAATTTGATTGCTCGTTCCCTAAACAAATCCCAGTACACCCTTGAGAGTCATATCCGTGACAATAATTTCCATATATTTTAAAATCATGTGAAATTGGAGTCACAGCATATGTATCAAGATATATATCTGGATGGTTAGAGGCAACGTCATTATATGCAATTATACCATTATAACACCCAACCTTAACAGTAATTCCTTCTTTAGCAACATTAACTACTGTATTATGTGTTACCTCAAAATTATTTATTTTATTCTCAAAACTAATTGCTTCTTGAGAACCTTTTGTGTTTGATTTAGTTATATAATTATTATCAATCTTTAAATATGAAGCTCCTTCATCAAATCTAATGCCAGAATAACCAGTATTTATAGTGTAGCAGTTTTGGATAGTAATATGACTACACGCATGACCACCTATACCACTCTGTGGAGCGTTTTGGACTTTTAAACCATCGAGTATGCAGTATGAACTATGACTAAAATGTATTACTCCTCCCCCCCAATCTAGAACACTCGTTCCAGTTCCGTCTATAACAGGTGTTTCTCCAGTATATGCCTTAAAAGTAATCAAAGCACTTGAAGTACCACTTCTAGTCATTGTACATTGAGCGTTATATGTGCCACCTCTTATTAATACCGTATCACCAGCGATTATAGTATTCATAGCTTTCTGTATTGTTTTCCAAGGACTGGAAAGTGTTCCTAAATTATTATCATTACCTGTTGTGGATACATAATATATGTTTCCAGCTGCTTTCACATTTTCCACTGGAAAGACAATTAAAAATGAAGTTACTAACATCATACATACTAATAATATTACTATCTTCTTCATAATTTTTACCATTTAAATATAAAAATAATATATAATAATCAAATTTAAATGTTTCTAAGATAAATCTTATATGTAATAAAATTAAAAATAGGCAGTATAAAAACAACAAATTGATAAATACTCTTTATATCAATGGCAATAAAAAATAGAAAAAAGGGT
>JALHTX010000064.1 GCA_022866015.1 Thermoplasmatota archaeon | reverse complement strand
CTACTTTAATGATAGAAGTTCCAGGTGATGATAAAACAGTTGATGCAAATGATCTTATAGATATTGCAGAGCAGTCTTTTAGCAGTCCAACATATAGTATATTAAAACGTGCAGAAGAAGGAAAAATTGTTTATAACGCTCATAAGAATCCTAAGTTCGTAGAAGATGTTGTAAGAGATATCCTCAGCTCAATTCTAAAAAAATACAAAAATCTCCCTGATGATGTAATAGTTGTGGTTAGAAGCGAAAGTGAGGAATCTATCCATAAACATAATGCTTTTGCAGAACGTGTAACTACACTTGGTGAACTTAGGATATAAATATGAGTTTATCCTCTGAAATAAAAAATGTTTTTGTTAATGCATGTAAAACTAGTTTTACACTATTTAAAATAATTATCCCTGTAAGCATAATTGTAAAAATTCTTAGTGAGTTAGGTCTTATAGAGGTGATAGGAAATGGTCTTTCACCAGTTATGGGACTAGTAGGATTACCTGGTGATTTTGGTATTGTATGGGCTACCACTATGCTTACTAATATTTATGGTGGAATGATAGCTTTTTTTCATCTATCCCTAACTAATATTTATTCTGTTGCACAAGTAACAGTCCTAGCAACAATGATGCTTATCGCCCATACCCTCCCTGTAGAAGTACGAATCGCCCAAAAAGCAGGGGTTCGTGCATGGTTTACAATATTACTTCGTGTCGGATGTGCATTTATAATCGGTGTATTACTAAGTCTTATTTTTACAAAATTTAATTTGTTACAAAATAAAAACAATGTAATCTGGCAACCAGGTATCACAGATCCAACCCTAATTCAATGGATAATTGATCAACTTAGAAACTATGCAATGATCTTTCTAATAATACTTGGTTTAATGAGTCTTATATATATTTTGAAAAAAACTGGTACAATGCAGAAACTTAACAATTTAATGGAACCCGGTTTACATATTCTTGGGATGAGTAAAAACGCTGCACCTGTAACAATCATAGGTATGACCCTTGGTCTATCCTATGGAGGAGGACTTATAATTCAAGAGGCAAAAGAAAAAATGCTTAGCAAAAAAGATGCATTTCTATCTCTTTGTCTAATGGGACTTTCACATAGCCTAATAGAAGATACCTTGTTAATGGTTGCAATTGGTGCAAACTTAATAGGTATCCTAGGTGCAAGAATCATATTTACAATTATTATAATGTTTATTTTAATAAAATTTATTAAACATATCTCAAAAAAAAGTTTTGAACGTTTTTTTGCTAGATAAAAAATTGTTTAAAATTTAAAAAATCGTCATAATATCTTAAACAATATTGGATGATATTTAAAGTTAATAACTGACTTACATGCAAATTTGTGTATTGGATAGGAAACAACAACAGAAATAGTAGGCTTTGAAAACTTTTAATACAAGTTTTTTAATTACAGCTGTTCATGGCACAATACAAAATAGCATGGTTACCAGGTGATGGTGTTGGAAACGATGTCATGGATGCAGCAAAAATAGTATTAGATACCATCCAACTAGACGCTGAATATATACCAGGTGACATCGGCTGGGAGTTCTGGAAATCAGAAGGAGATCCATTACCAGAACGAACCATTAAACTATTAAAAGAAAGTGACTGTTGTCTTTTCGGTGCAATAACTAGTAAACCAAAGGATGAAGCAGCAAAAGAACTAGACCCAAAACTAAGAGACAAAGGATATGTATACACTAGTCCAATAGTTAGACTCAGACAGACATTTAACCTTCATACAAACATGCGACCCTGCAAAGCCTACAAAGGAAACCCTTTAAACTACCGAGACGACATAGATATCATCGTATTCCGTGAAAACACACAATGCCTATATTCAGGAGTAGAATTTTCACCAGTCCCAAAAATTGTTTTTGATGCATTAATGACTCATCCAAAGATGAAACAATTTGTAAAAGTTCCACTTGATGAAATAGCGATATCCACACGTATATTTACACGTAATGCTTGTCGTAATATTATCACTCAAGGTTTTGAATATGCAAAAAAATTCAAAAGAAAAACTGTAACAATAGTAGAAAAACCAAATGTAATCCGTGAGACAAGCGGAATGATGATAAGAGAAGCACGAGACATAGCAAAAAAATATCCAAGTATAGAACTATGGGAAACAAATATAGACGCTATGTGCATGTGGCTTGTAAAAAACCCACAGAACTATGATGTACTAGTCTCAAGTAACATGTTCGGAGATATAATCAGTGATCTATGTGCTCAACTAGTAGGTGGTCTGGGATTTGCAGCAAGTGCAAACATAGGAGATAAATTCGCAGTTTTTGAACCAACTCATGGCAGTGCACCAAAATATGCAGGACAATATAAAGTAAACCCAATTGCAATGATTAATACAGTAAAATTGATGCTTGACTGGCTAGGAGAAAAAAAGGATGCAGATAAACTAGAAAAAGCAGTCGCAACAGTAATAAAAGAAGGCAAAGTAAAAACCTATGATGTAGGTGGAAGCAACACAACATTAGAAGTTGCAAAAGAAATAGCAAAGAAATACAAAAAACAATAAAAAATAAAGTTTTTTCTCCTATTATTTTTATTTCCAGAAAAGGTTTTAATATAATATTTGTTACCTATGACAAACTGGTGTATAGTTCATGTCAGATAAAAAAAAAGTAATAATAATGGGTGCAGCAGGAAGAGATTTCCATAATTTTAATACTTATTTTAGAGACAACCCTGAATACGAAATAGTAGGTTTTACTGCAACTCAAATCCCTGACATATACGATCGTAAATATCCACCTGAACTTGCAGGTAAACTGTATCCTAATGGAATACCAATTCATGATGAAAAAAACCTTACAAAACTTATAAAAGAAAACAATATCAACATAGTTGTTTTTGCTTATTCTGATGTAACCGGTTCTTATGTTATGAATAAATCAGCAGTTGTTAATGCAGCTGGTGCAGATTTTATGTTAATGGGTACAAATAATACTCAGATAAAATCTAAAAAACCAGTAATTGCAGTATGTGCAGTTAGAACAGGCTGTGGTAAATCCCAGGTTAGCCGCGCAATCTTTGAGATACTTCGTAAAAAAGGGATAAAAGTAGCAAGTATCCGACATCCAATGCCTTATGATCAAGATTTATTAATGCAGAAAGTTGAACGTTTTGCAACCTATGAAGATTTAGACAATTATAAAAGTAATATAGAGGAACGTGAGGAGTACGAACCCTATATAGATATAGGTGGCGTAATCTATGCGGGTGTAGATTACGAAAACATCCTTCATGAAGCAGAAAAAGAAGCAGATATAATTATCTGGGATGGCGGCAACAATGATTTTAGTTTCTACAAACCCGATCTTTTAATAACAATCGCTGATCCACATCGCGCAGGTCATGAACTATCTTATTATCCTGGAGAACTGAATTTCCGCTCTGCAGATGTCATAATAATAAACAAGATTAACACTGCAAATAGAGGAGATATTGAAACCGTTCGTAAAAACATCGAACTAGCAAATCCTAAAGCAAAAATTATAGAAGGAATATCTAGTATTTTCGTAGAAGACGAACAAAAAATAAAAGGTAAACGTGTACTTGTAATAGAAGATGGCCCAACTGTTACACATGGCGGAATGCCCTATGGTGCTGGTACAGTAGCAGCACGAGATGCAGGAGCAAAAGAAATAATAGACCCCCGGCCTTTTGCAGTAGGAAGTATTAAAGATACTTTTGAAAAATATACTCATTTAACAAATGTTCTACCTGCTATGGGTTATGGTAAAAAGCAAACAAAAGAACTTGAACAGACGATTAATAATAGCAACGTTGACATTGTTCTAAGTGGAACACCTATAGATATAACTCGTGTTATTAAACCTAATAAAACAATTATTCGTGCGAGATACAGTGTAGGTAAAGAAACATATGATGAGATAGAAAAAATTATATTAAATTTTATCAGAAAATACCTCTAAAAACTATTTTTTTATTTTAATTTCCCGCCCTCTTGAACAAAATAT
>JALHTX010000063.1 GCA_022866015.1 Thermoplasmatota archaeon | reverse complement strand
TGGAGGGTTATCGATGTCCGCACCGATTTTGTGAATATCAGCGGTTTCACAGTTCAAAATTGTGGAAATACAACAGGTGATGCTGGTATATATATCCAGTCAAATAACAACCAGATATCAAACAATATTGTTAAGGATAACAACTGGGTAGGCATTTGGATATTCGGTGAGTATAGTGATAATATTATATCAGACAACATTGTCTTAAACAGTCGTATTGGGATAGGTGTATCTTTGGGTAGTAATAATCTAATATCTGATAACTATATTCATGACCAAGTAGAAGGTATTCGTTTAGCATCTGGTAGTAATAATACTATTTCTGATAACAATATAGAAAATCACAGTTATCAGGGAATTTTTATATTTTACAGTAATTTTAATTTAATTCTAAATAATAATATAATGAATAATCCAACTGGAATATTTATCGAGGAGTATGACAATAATACCAATCATAACATCCTATATCATAACAATTTTTTCCAAAACAATCGGAATGCATATAGTGATGGAACTAATTTCTGGGATAATGGTTATCCATCTGGTGGTAACTACTGGGATGACTATACTGGAATAGATGCAAATGGTGATGGAATAGGAGATACACACTATAATATCCTAGGTGGAAGTAACCAGGATAATTATCCATTGATGATGCCATACAATATATAAAAATAAACATTCTATCTTTTTTTCTCCTGTTGAATAAGATATGATTTAACAAATTGTTGTTTTTATACTATATTTTTTTAATTTTGTTGCATATATTTTTCATAAAATTTAAGTTTGGTTATTATATATGGTTTTTATATTTAGGGAGGAAAAATATGAGAAAAATAGGAATATTGTTAATTGTTTTAATGATGGTTAGTTTAGGATTTTTTAGTGGTTGCACAGAAAAGGAACCCACAGAGGTAGAAAATAAATCTCCTACTGCTTCTTCATCTGCGACTCCAACTAGTGGGACAGCACCACTGGCTGTACATTTCACTGGGTCTGGCAGTGACCCTGACGGCGAGATTGTCTCATATCTATGGGAGTTTGGAGACGGACAAACTAGTTCTCAAAAAAATCCTGTTCATACTTTTCAAAATAGTGGAACATACACTGTATCACTTAAAGTTACAGATGATAAAAATGCAAAAGGAACAGATACTATTGTCATAACTGTTTTTACTTCCTCAGCTCCCTCCAATCAATATCCAATAGCTTCAGCATCAGCATCTCCAACAACGGGGGTGGCGCCATTAACTGTTTCCTTTATCGGTTCAGGGAGCGATGCAGATGGAACCATAACTTCCTATAGATGGAGTTTTGGGAATGGTAGCACTTCAAGCCAACAGAATCCAAGTCATTCATACACTAATTCTGGTACTTATTCTGTCTTATTAACTGTAACCGATGATGATGGTGCTACTGGAACAGATACGTTAACAATTTTTGTAACAAATATAATATTGCCACCGACTGTTGCTCCTACAGCAAATCCTGCAAGTGGAACAGCTCCATTGACTGTTTATTTCACAGGAACCGCTTCTGACCCTGATGGTAGTATATCTTCTTATCTCTGGGATTTCAAAGATGGCTACACTAGCAATCAAAAAAGTCCAACCCATACCTTTACAATCCCTGGGACTTACTCCGTTAAGTTCACTGCAACTGACAATGAATATAATTCTGTTTATGATATCATAGTTATTACAGTTTATGAAGATACAGACGGTGACGGAATACCAGATATCACTGATCCTGATGATGATAATGACGGCTATCTCGACAACGTGGATTTATTCCCAAAGAAAGATGCCAAAATCCAGATAACATTAAAAAAATTCAAGGTAATTGATGAGGTTGATTTGTCCCCCAATAACTTAAGTGCCCAAGTATATTTCAAAATTAGTATTAATGATATAGTTATTGCAACAGCAACTCCAAGTAACTTAGGCTTTTGGGATGTCGACTTAGGTGAGTTAAAAACTATTGACTGGATTGTCGTTTATAATTGTTCTGATAACGTTCAAATTCAAAAAATAAATATTGCCATGTACGACAAAGACCAGGTTTTTGATGACACATTGGATATTGACGGACATGATTCTACAATGGGATTAACCATCAATTATGAATTTGGACCTAATGTATCTGGACAATGGACAGGAGATGACGTAGATGGAATTACCGATGGTAGTGACGATGGAACTCAAAAAACAGATGATGATGACGCATATTTAGAATATGGAATAATAACTCTCTAAAAAGAAATAATTTGTAGTTGTTTATAAAATTGCAGTTGAGGAAGGAAAAAGAATGAAGAAAATAGCAATATTACTAATTGTTTTAATGATGGTTTGTGTAGGATTATTATCTGGTTGCACTGAACCAACTGGTAATTTTATCAACTCACCAAGTGTTGATATAATAAGTAAAAGTACAAGAACAGGATATGAGGGCCTTGATTATGTTGTATATGTCGATGTTACAGTTTAT
>JALHTX010000062.1 GCA_022866015.1 Thermoplasmatota archaeon | reverse complement strand
TAAACAAAGGCGTGCTTATCGTTCATTTGAACCTGTTGAGATTACCAAGGAACTCATCTATGATTTAGCAGAATGTGCTCAACTTACTGCTTCTTGTTTTAATAATCAACCCTGGCAATATGTTTTTGTTTATGAAAAAGAAATGCTTGAAAAAATGCATAGTGTACTTTCTTCCGGTAATGAATGGGCTCAAAAAGCATCATTGATAATTGCAGTTCTCGGCAAGAAAGAAGATGATTGTATTATTCATGATAGGATCTATTATAGTTTTGATATAGGTATGGCAACTAGTGCAATGATTCTTCGTGCAACAGAGCTAGGTTTAGTTGCACATCCAATTGCTGGTTACAACCCAAAAAAGACTCGTGAAATTCTTAGCATTCCTGATAACGTTGATGTAATAGCACTTGTAATTGTTGATAGGAAATCAGATAAAATAAATCCTAATCTCAGTGATAAACAAATTGAAGATGAAAAAAATAGACCTGAAAGAAAAAAAATAAAAGATTTTGTTTTTTATAATAAGTATAAGGAAAAATGATAAAATGATAAAAGTTGAACATGTTAAAGGAAAAAATAAAGGGAAAATAATGCTTTATGTGCTAAGCACTTGTGTATGGTGTCGTAAAACCAAAGACCTTCTTAAGGATCTTGGTGTTGAATATTACTATATTTTTGTAGATCAACTTGAGGACTCAGATAAAGAACAGCAAATGAGAGAAGTATCCAAATACAATCCTCACCGCAGTTTTCCAACGCTTGTAATAAATAATGATAGATGTATAGTTGGTTTTAAAGAAGATGAAATTAGAGAGGCACTTGGTAAATGAATGATTTTTCAGAAAAAACTATTGGTCAAGTTTATGAAAGATTGAATAAATACGCAGAGTCTCATGGTTATCATCTAAACCCTGATATTGAGTTTACAAAAGATTTGATTAAAAGTCTTTTGATAAATCAAAATAGATATGGTTATTGGGCTTGTCCTTGTAGGCTTGCATCAGGTAAAAAAGAGGAAGATTTAGATATAATATGTCCGTGTGATTATAGAGATGCAGATGTAAAAGAGTTTGGTGCATGTTATTGTGCTCTTTATGTTTCACAAGTGATAAAAGATGGTGAAAAACAAGCGGAGCCCATTCCTGAGAGAAGACCTATAAAAGAGTAAAAGAAAAAATAAATATTAGATTTTTATCCAGCTCTACCATCATCACAAGGGTCTTCACTTTCCATAGGACGTGAATTCTCAGGATGGGCTGGCTGGATACAGATATCCAAAGGAAGTTGTTTCATAGGTTTACCACAACACTTTGGGGCACTACTTTTTTTACTTTTAACTATTTTTCCACAGGTTTCACATTTATAATTTTTATTCATTCATACACCTCTTTCAGATCATTTCATTAATCTTTGCTATTATATGCTTTTTGTCTGTATTACTGAGTGATTCCTCAAGTTTTGGATAAACTTTTTCTTCTTCAAATGTTCTATGTCTTACAAGAAATTCTTTGAAACTATAAATATCCGAAAGCATATTTTTTTTATGAACCTCCTCGCGCCAGTTATTCAAAGTATTAACAATGTAATTATGCTGTTTAGTTAGTTCAGGCAGCATATTATAACCTAAAGTAACATCATCAGGATTATAATCTGTAAAAATAGCTTTTTCTTCAGTAAAAATATGTTTTTCAAGCTCCCATTCAAGTTTAGTAAACGCTTTTTTCATCTCATCAAAACTACCTTTATTTTTCTCATCTAATTCACTGATTAAATTCTCGATTTTACAATGATTTTTTATCATTAAAGAAAGAATACTGATTTTTTTACTCATATCAAGTAATATCTCCCCGAAAGCTATATGTTTTCTTATCATTTATAACTTACTTACATTTTTTTTGGGGCTTCATCCCGAAATAGATAATTAAGGAGAAAGCATTCATCTTTTCCTTGGATGGGATGCGCAAAGAAAAGGATAAATCCAAAAGTTGCGAACCATGTGAACCGCAACTTCACCGCCGATTTCACCAAGGCGGTAATCAAAGCGGTACACCAAATACCACCACCTTGGAAACCCAACAAAAAAGGACGAAAAGGACATAACCCAAAGACCGTCGCAATAG
>JALHTX010000061.1 GCA_022866015.1 Thermoplasmatota archaeon | reverse complement strand
CCTTTAATACCATCGAAAAAACCATAGTTTTGACGAGCTCTAAAAACATCAGTAATCGCTAAATTTGGATGAGCTAAAATGTTTTCATCTGAAGTAAATCCAGCAGAAGCTAAAATTGTTTCTGTTACTTCAACTCCTTTTTTCATCCATAATGCTCCAGTTTTAAAACTATACGGTAAATCGACAACCCAAAAGGGTAAGAGGACGTTTCCCGCGCCACCAACCATTTTCAATGTGGAATCTCCATACTGCGCGTTTCTAATATTATGAACCCATTTTAATATTTCCTCATATCTGCATATATCTTTTAAATAAGCATTCCATGTTCCTTGATTATAATTTTCTTGACTTGATAAGGTTTTAATCAAATTTTCTATTAATGAAACTGTATTCATAGGACTTCCGGATGGATCATGTTCAGCTGATATAATCATATAATTAATCGCTTTTCCAATTAGAATTTCTTTATCGACTGCTTGAAACATAATTCCTAAATCAAAATTACCAATTAGAGTTTTTTTCGCTTTTTCTAAATTTTCAAGAGATTTCTCAATGCAAGATTTTGCGTTTATCGTATTACCATTAATGAAATATTGTATTGCCATTGCTGCATTATTCAATCCGTTTGATCGTTCATAAAGTGGTATAAATTTATCATTTTTTTCTAATATTTTTGCTGCTTCAAGATAATTTTTTGCCATGAAATCAAAACGCTCTGGTTTTTCCGTACTGATTAATTCTAAATTATTTAAATAATATGCATAGGTTGTTGAAAGACCAATAGATTCTTTAATTAAATTTTTACTTTCTTCATCAATCGCTAAGGCACTGATAGATTTAATCTTTGCATTAAATGCAAATACATCATTTACCCGATTCAGGGGTCTCAAGGATGTATTTGTTTTAAAAGGAGGAACTATTAATATGTTTGAAAATAGATTCATGCTATTAAATTTATATTCTCTGTATTCTGTTTCTAAGAGAGGTTTAATATTATTTATAAAAATACTATGTCTAGCAATAGGATCAACACTTTCCTAACGTGCTAAATCAAATCCTAATGGAATTGCCGAGCTCACCCAGCTATAGACCTGCCCCATTAGTTGACTTAAAAATGCTCGTGCATCAATCATCTTTTGTGTTGTCCCACAGCTTTCACATTGTATCATTTCTTTACTATTATCTTTACAATTTAATGGAGCACCACAATATTTACATCTAAGAGAAATAGTATCTTCAAGTTTTGTTTTTTCATTTAGTTCAACCATCGGACACCACTAATTCTACTAACGAATTCTATTAATAGCTTTTACTAAATCATTTATTTGCTTTTGGAGATCTGCTTGAATTCTATTCATTTGTTCAATAGCTATATTGTGATAATGAATAGCTATTTCATCCGCCTTTTTGGATATTGCTTGGTGACAAGCCCGACATGCATATATTACATTCTCTGTTTCATGTTTTGAAGGTAACGGACTTTGAATTTGTCTTTTTCTTTGTAAAGGAGTGATATCTGAGGCCATAGGGAAAAAATGAATATCTTCTCCAGTAATCTCACGATTACATATCCAACATCTAACTGCTTTTGAATATTGTCTTACTTTGTTTTGATTTTCAACTTCTTTATTTAAATCACCAGCTTGTTTTCGATAATTTGCTGCATTTTGATAATATTCCGCAGCTTTTTTCGGGTCAGACCATACTGTTGCCTCAGCTAGATTTTCCTGGCTCTCTGCATACAAATTTAGACCTCTGCTAATCCCAGTTAAATGTGTCTTTTTAAAAATTTCTGGTATAAATAAGATGTTATTACCAATAGTTGTCTGATATTTCATTGCGACATCTTGGAGTTCCTTTGATCGTTGTTCAAGATATTGTGATGTTGTTTTAGGAATGGATAAACTAATCAGTTCTTGGGATTTTATCATACATTCATTGGAAATATCTGAGGATTTAACATTATTAACTCCTAATTTTATCTCTGTATCACCTAATAATTTCAAGGCACTTTCTGCCTCTTTATAAGTTGTAGGATTATCGATATTAAAATTAATTCTTAATAGTTTTGTCATAACGTCTATGACATTAATATCTTGTGAAGATCCCTCTCTCATTAATTTTTCTTTTGCTTTTTCAAAACTATTTAATGCTTTTGAAAAATCACCTTGTTTTATACAACTATAGCCTAGTTCTACTAACTCATCTCCAGATTTAAATAGACCCATATTAAACCCCCATAACTCTTATTTTTTTAAAATATGTTAACTCTAATGTTTATTTAAATTTTGTTTAAAATAGAAAATTGCTATTTTTTATATGAAACAAAATTACCATTTTTTGCTTCGAATCGCTATTTATTTATTGAAATAGTAGAATATAATATTTATAATTATAGATAAATTTTAATAATATGAAGAATTAATATTAATAATAGAGAGAGTGAAATTTAAATGTCTACATATGAAGATGAGGTGGATAAATTAAGAGCAAGAAGAGATTTTGAAAAAATAGAGAGAGAAAAAGAAGAATAAAATAGGAGAGAATATGAATATAGAAGAAGGATAAATGCTCTCGGATTTCCTCCAATATCCTACGAAGAGTGGAAAAGAAAACATGGTAGAGATTAAGTTCACATAACAACTTTTTTTTATAAATTATCAGAATAAATAAAATATAATCTTGTTGGTTGAATTTACATAAAACTTATATTGATTATATTAGTGAGCGGTATCTGTAAAATAGATGATATTAATTATATGTTCATAAATGGAAAGACAACTAAAACATAGATTTGATGAGAAAATCAACACTACTAGGATCGAGGCGGGCACATATTACAAAAGTTAAACGCCCGCACTATTTTATAATTCTCGCATCGGGAAGGGAACACGAATTTACTGGTAAATTAATTAAAATTGATAGTGTTTGAGTGTCGTTATTTTGACTTCAAGTTCAAATCACTTATTTTTTAAAAAGGCTTTAATCCTGTCTAAGGAGTGCTAGAAAGGAGATTCGAACTCGTATTTATTAACACATTTGATGGTATCATATCTGTTGAACAATAATACTATCTATTGATTTTTTTAATTCTATAAGGTTTATTTTTACGGTGGTTATCTACCCATTCTTGAGCATTCTTTTTATTATATGAATGATGCATCGTTCTATCTGTTTCAGGATTAATAATTTTATATTTTAATCTTTTAACCATTTTATTTTCCTCCTTTATCTTGAATAAAAATTTTAAAGAAATTTATTAATTCTAATCCTTTCTCGGTCAATGAGTATTCGTAAATTTTTCCATTATTAAGATATATAGGAAGATTATTAATCAAATTATATTTTTTTAAATCTCTTAATCTTCTAGATAAAGTATTATCGTCATCGCAGTTCAATAATTTTTTTAATT
>JALHTX010000060.1 GCA_022866015.1 Thermoplasmatota archaeon | reverse complement strand
ATCATAAAATAGATATTTTAAAAATGGAAATCGACTAATCAACTTCTGAAAGAATGGAATTAATAGTAAGTCTGTTGTTTGCTTGTTTTTTGGCAAGCTGATGGCTAGTGGCTCCGACCATGAGCTTTCATCACCATCAGATAAATCCCCGTCACCATTTGGATCATCTTTGGCTTTCACCGTTATATTATAGTTTCCTTTACTGCTCCAAGTATGTTTTGCAGATGCTGTATCACTAGAATTATATGGGCCTACCCATCCGCTGTTAGTTCCGTCACTCCAGTTGAAAAAATAGTATATAACATCCCCATTGGGATCAGTTGTCGTGGTTGAATAAGTGTATTCTATTTTTGGTTTTCCGCTATCGGTGCCACTTGGTGTTGATGGTTTAACTGGCCGACTATTAAAAAGTACATCATTGTAAAACAGATCATAATCCCCGGGGGTAACAGAATTTATGGTTTTAACAATTTTATCCAATTGAGCAACAGGTATATTTTCTGTTTTAACAGAATGGTTGACCCCATTAGCTGTTATCCTCACATAAGCAAATGTTCCATCTAATGCTTCTCCTGAATAATAACTATCTAAGCTGAAAAAATCATTGGTTTGTACTGTGTCCCATATTTTATTCATTTCATTTTCAGTTAATGAGAAATCAGAAATTTTTGTCCACTTACCAGATCCCTCATGCTTATCCTCCGGATAGACGATGGAATAAATAACCTCGCCATTGGTGTTTATCTCTAGTCTGAATATGTCAGCCCATGGAACATAACTTCCAGAAGTTGCATATATTTCAAAATCCTGAGGATATTCCAGATTATTATTTTTGTTTATTACATTATTTATATTTTGATAATTTTGACTTTTATTTAAATCTATATCTCCTGATACTGATATGACCACACTACAAATCAATAGCGTTACAATAAAAATTCCTATTATTTTCTTTTTCATTTTTTTACCTCCACCCTTAAAAAAACATTTCTTATCTTACACCATTGAATATATTATCTTAATTTAAATCTTTTTACAAATATATGCAACAAAATTAAAAATAAAATGTATAAAAACAACAAATTGTTAAACTCTCATTTCGTTCACATCTATTCTATAGGAAAATGATTCAACATAAACATAGATTAATATTAATATCTTTTGATGGCATCACCTACCCTATTCTAATGCTATGTCATATGGTTAATGCCTTTGCTTGAGTGAGACCATCTACGTAGTAGATGGTCTTGAATGGCATTAGAAACAGCATTGGGATTGGCATTAGAAATGGTAGCGTTTTCCTTTCTATGAAAAAATACTAAACCAATCACTATAACTAAAAAAAACCAAATCTAACTATTTTTTCAATTTTTTTTTAAATAAAGTCATTAATATATCTGAGTTACCTAAAATATTTCTATAAAAACCTTATAGTGTATTGTCAAAACCAACTAAAGGGATATGTATCCATCTAAACTTTTTTAATGCCTCAAGCCACGAGTCATTGGTTTAATATAAATAAAAAAAGATAGGGTTTAATTTTGTTTTTCAATTAGTATATCTAATAGTTTTGTAACGTTGCCAAGTTGTTGGCTTAATTTTCCAATTTCATTTTCATAATACAGTTTATCGTCTTCCATCTGTTTTTTAATTGTTTCTATTTCTATATCTTTTTGATGTTGTAATTGTTCTTTTTGTTTTTTCAAAGTTTCATATGTTACTTCTGTTTCTCCTTTTTTCTGTTTTAACCAAGCTTTATAGTCTGCTGTTTTATTGTGGTCGTATCTTCCCATCATTGGTGTTCTGTGTGCATATCCATGTTTTGTTTCAATATGGGTTAATGGTATTCCATTATTTCTGTCGTTGGTTACTGATGTATGTCTAAAGTCGTGGTTTGTTATTTGTCTGGTAATTCCTGCCTTTTTGGCGGTGGCAACAATGTTGCACCATACTGTTTGTCGTCTTAGTTGATCTTTTATTTTTCCAGTCCACATTGGTTTTCCTTTTTGGTTTTTGTTTGGTTGTAGTGTTTCTGCCCATTTTAATAAATGTTCGCAACGTCCTTTGTAGTCTACATCTCTTGGTATGGATTTACTGTCTCTAACCGTTATTGTTGTTATTTCTCCATCGTATTTTACGTCTTGCGATTCCATTGATAGTAGTTCTGATATTCTAACTCCAAAATGGTATAATGTATCTATTATTGCTCTATATATTGGTCCCGGTGCACATTCTATCATCTTGTCAAATTCTTCTGCGGTAACAACTCTTTCCCTGTATTCTGTTTCGTTAATCTTTGTGTTTTTACGTTTTAGTTTTTTAATAAAGTCTGGTAAGTCTGAGTTTTCTTCTACGTTAAAAAGCCATCTGTAGAATGGTTTTAGTATTATTATCAGGTTTACTTGTGTTCCATGTTTGTATCCTTCTAAAAAGTTTGTCAGGTCTTCCGTGGTTAGTTTTTTTGGGTCTTTGCCTTTTAGGTAGTATAAAAATTTGGATAGTTGCATTTTCTGTGTTGCAACTGTTTCTGGGTTTTGGTCAAGTGTT
>JALHTX010000059.1 GCA_022866015.1 Thermoplasmatota archaeon | reverse complement strand
TTTTTTAAAAGAATGAAGGTAAACCATAATTATCCCACCTCTATAAAACTTATAACATCCTGAAGGGCATTAAACCATATAAAGTAGATGAATTATCGGACAGCCTGTAAAACCAGTGGTATTCTTAGAGATTTTTTATAAAAAAAGGGTTTTAGTTGTTAATTGATAACCTTAAGGTAACTTCTTTTTTCTGATATTTAATATTATTAATATTGTTAAAAACAATGATAAGAGAGATAAAACGAAAGCAAAAATAATTAGTATACTCTGTAGTAAACTCATTTCTCCAGTAGCACCTTTATCGCCCTTAGAACCAGTTTCACCTGCAGGACCTTGTTCACCAGTATCACCAGTAATACCTTGTGCACCTTGAGGTCCTGTATCACCCTTAGGACCTTGAGGGCCGGTCATATTAACCACTGTAAAAAAAGCACTAGCTTTTTCTCCGCCTGAGAACCCTTTTGCAGTAACATTATAAGATCCCTGTTTAGTCTGACTTGGAACATTTATAAGAGCTGTAAACCCTCCTGATTCAACTATTAATTGAGATGGAATAGTTGGAATTGCACTACCATTCCAAAATATGGTTATATTTGTGATCGTAGAAAAATTAGTACCAACAACCATGATTGATGAAAAACCCGAGTTTGGAGATAGTGTAAGAGATGCTGCATATGCCCCCTGACTGAGAAACACAGATAGTAAAAAAACAAACAATATTAAAACATAAAATCTTGGCTTTTTCCTATATCTTAAACATCCTGTCATTTTTTTCCCTCCTAAATATCATTATTAGAAACAACTATTAGTTTATAAAACTCTTCTTAACAATTGTTTATACTAATTTTCATTTATAAAGAAAAAAAGGAAAGAAAAAAAAGATGATGTATTTTATGTTGTTTTATTTTCCTTTAACAAGACCTGAAATCTTTATAATTTCACCACTAATTTGAGTAAGTTGACCTTTTATTGTTTGTAAATCCTCTGATTTAACAACAGTTTCTTTTTTATTTAATTTTTCATAGAATTTTTTATTTTCTGCTTGAATTGAAGGTAAATTTGGTTTAATCGTCTTAATTTTGTTGCTCTTATTATTTGTTACCGGCCAGTTAAACACTCCTGTCCTCTTGGCAGTATAAATTGCCAGAGGTAACGTTACTAGATTGGCTAAAAATGTAAGATGATACGGTTGAATCTCAAAATATTCAGGCTCTTCATCATAAGAAGTTGTATCTTTTTCTTCTGGGTTTGTTTTTTGCTCTAAAATTGGATCTGTGGTTGGTTGAGGATTAGGTTGGACGTGTTGCTGTTTAATGTCATAAAGTTTGGGTTCATTAGCTTGTTTTTCTTGAAAAGTTTCTTTGATTTTTAATTCTTCTTGTTTATCCAATTCCAGTTGTAAGACTCGCTGTTCTAAATCTTTGTTAGTTAAATCTCGTGTATTATCTTTAGAAGATTGTTTGTTTTTTTCGATTGCTTTTAAGAGTTTATCGAATTGATCTAACTGCTCTTGGGGTACCACTGGATTTTTAACTGGTAGTGTTTTGGGTGTGGGGGATGTAGAAGGCGATTGAGACACTGTTTGGTTTATATTAGGTGTAGTAGCGGATGTAGTAGATGGTGTCAAAGGTGGTTCTTCAATCACTCCATATTTACTAATCGTATCAAAAGCAGCCCCGGTTATTGCTCTTATTTCTCGGTGTTTTTTACCTTGTTTTTTTAATTCGCGTATTTTTTCAATTTGATGTTTATTATAAGTCATATTTTACATCGTCCTTTTTATTTTTTTTATTAAGACGATGCAACTATTTCTCCCCCATCCGTGTTCTCTCTCGCTTATTATCAATTAACTAATATTTAATAATTATGTTTGACTAAAAAAAAGCACTATTTATTAGAATATAGTTGAGTTGGTGATTTCTATTGTTAACATTAACTTGACATAGCCGATATTAATCTTATTAGAAATGTGGTAATCCAATTATTTTGCATTATCATATTGTTCCATTTTTTGTTCCATTTTTGTTCTGGTTTTCTCCTTAAAAATGGAGCAATAAAACGTAGCAAGTTTTTCAAGCCATGAATATCATTTGGTCTGAGATTGAGATCGGGAAATCGAGTTTCCATGTTACAATTGTGGTAAGCCAACATACGTCAAACCAAATTCAGATTGTCATAAAGCAATAGTTGCATTTCTAGTTGATAATCGTTGGTGCCATGGAAAATGTATTAAAGAATAATTTATACCAGTAAAAAGTGGCTCATTTCACGCTATACTCACTTCTAAAATTTGAATAATAGGTTAGTAATTTATACCAATGTCTGCAATATCCTATTGAAAAATGAAATTAAAACAACAACCAAATGATTTTTTTGTAGAAGAGATTCCAACTATCTCAGTTTCACAGGATAAAAAGGCACATTCTATTTTTATCATGGAGAAAACAGAGTTAGACACATTTAATGCAATTCGTATAATTTCAAAAAAAACAAAAGTACCTCTTTTTGAGATCGGTTATGCTGGTTTAAAAGATAAACACGCGGTAACAAAACAATTTATTTCAATTCCATCAAAATATAATGTTAAGCCTTTTATTTTTGATAATTTAACTTTAAGCTTTGTTGGTTATTGCAATAAGAAAATAAAAATCGGTGACCTTAAGGGCAACAAATTTAGTATCGTAGTTAGAGATATCAGACCCAACAAAATTGATACTGTTCATGAAAAAACAAAAAGCGTTTCTTTATTTGGTGTACCCAATTATTTTGATTCACAGCGTTTCGGCAGCGTCTTTAATAACCAGTTTATCGGAAAACATTTAGTTAAAAAAAATTATGAGGATGCAGTAAAAATTTTTTTAACATGCTATCTTAAATCTGAAAACAAAAATATGAAAAATGAAAAAAGAAACATACTAAAAAATTGGTCTAAACTAGAAAACATATCTGTTCACAATAAAGTCTTTGCACAAATAATAAACGAGTATCTTAACACACATAGTTGGCTTGAAGCATACAAAAAGATACCAGCAAACCTTAGAGAGATGCATGTAAACGCATATCAGAGTTATCTTTGGAATGAATGCATAAAAGAGATCTTAAGAGTCTGCATAAATGGAAAAAAAATATATTCAGTTGAATACGCAGTCGGCTTATTGTATTTTTATAAGGATTTAAATGACGAGGAACTAACCAAGATTCCATCTGTGTTTCCAACATTAAGTGAAAAAGTAAAACTTTCTGAGTTTGACAATAAAATTGTTTCAAAAGTTCTATCTAACGAAAAAATTACAATTCAGGATTTAGATATCAAATCATTAACAGGTAACTTTTTTAAAACACGCAAACGCCAAGTTATTATCATACCTGAGAATTTTAACGTATCTCCTACTAAGGATGATGAATTAAACATTATAAATGGCAAACCACAACATAAGATTACATTATCATTTTCTTTACCAAAAGGAAGCTAT
>JALHTX010000058.1 GCA_022866015.1 Thermoplasmatota archaeon | reverse complement strand
ATCCGAGATCAACCAAACCACCATAAAATTACAGTTGTTGATGATCGGCAACAACGATTACTAACCAGAGCCGCCGAGTTAGATACGGCAAGACCGTAGGGCTTGCTGAGGAACGAAGGCGGAACGGGATTATAAGGGCGCTGCCCTTATTTCATATCTTTTTAACGTAAATTAATAATAGAATGAAACAATTTAAAAAGAATTAAAATTTTTTTCTAATAGAAATTCATATTAACTAAATATTAAAGGTTATGAAAAAACTTAAATCACTTTTTATTTTACACTGTTAAGTGATTTTATGGCTAAAACCGATATTTTAAAAAAAATTGAAAATAAAGAAATAACAAAAGATGCTCTTGTTAAAAAAATAAAAAATAATTTTTCACTTCTCCCAGAAATAATTTCAGGTGTTTCATCAAGAAAGGCATCAATTAGATATGGGTGTTCCAATGCATTGACTATAATTAGTGAGGAGAATCCCAAAGAACTCTATCCATATATGGACTTTTTTATTAAACTTCTTGATAGCGATTATAGAATTCTAAAGTGGGCGAGTATTGTAATAATTGCAAATCTTACAAAAGTTGATACAGAAAACAAATTTGATACAATTTTTGATAAATATTATGGTTATTTAGATGATGAATACATGGTTACTGTAGCCAATATAGTTGGAAATTCAGGTAAAATTGCATTGGCAAAACCATATCTTACCCAGAAAATAACTGATAAATTGCTAAAGATCGAAAATATTTCAATAGCACCTCATCTAAGTGAGGAATGCAAAAGAGTAATCGCTGGACATGCCATTAAAACATTTGATATGTTTTTTCCCCAGATTGAACAAAAAGACAAAGTAATCTCATTTGTAAAAAAACATCTCAATAGTTCGAGAGAAATCCTACGAACAGAATCTGAGAAATTCCTTGAGAAATGGGATTAGTCTGATTTTGTATATTTATTTTGGTGTTCAAATCCCTCCCCCTTCATTTTTTATATAAAATTATTTATTGAAATAATTATCTCCTAATAAATAATAAATTTTAATAAGATTTTATCTAAAGATTACAAAATTGTTAATTTAATATATGAAAAAAATTTAAGAAAAATTAGGTTTAACTATTCTATGTTATTTTATTGCGGTCGTTTTGTCATATTGTAATTTCGCTAAAGCATGTTTAAATAGTAGTATTGAGAAATATTAACATGATATAATTAGTCATTAGGTTGATGGAAGGATGAGGGCGAGAATAAAAAAATTTTTAATTGTTAAAAATGGAATAAATAAAAAGATACAGCTTTATATTTTAATAATGCTTTTAACCCGCTCTATAATTCCAGCGTGTCTTTAAACTCGTCAATTTAGCAAAAAAAATATAAGTGACATATATAGAGATTATTGATATTTTTATAACAGGTTTAGATGACACATCGGTGTTTTCAGTGGCAATAAATAAATGAACACTTTTTTGCTTTATATCTCATTTTTTAGTTAAAAGAAGAAATCATTATTTTTTATGACTAAACTCTTGTTCAAATCCTTTTCCCTAACACTAATATTATTTGAAACAGTTGTCTCAATGGAATTTTAATCCTGGTAATGTCGAAGTATATAATATACCATCTATTGTCTTAATCTTATGAACAAGGATCTTTCCGATGCTTTCATAATCTTTTGCTTCAATTTTTAATATAATATCATATTTTCCAAAACATGAATGAAGTTCAATAACCTCAGGGATTTTCGATAGTTTATTGAATACTTCAGATTCACGCAATGTTGAAACATGAATAAGAACATAACATATTTCCACCTTTATTCCTCCCTTTACTACAATTTCAAAACAATTGTTTGTTTAAAAACTTCTGCTTAACAATTGTTTAAGAAAAAATTTTATATATCGCGGGAAATGAACAATTAACACTGATGTCTGTCTAAGTCATAATTTTAAATTATTTTACATACTAACGTTCTTATAACTTTTGTAATACGAGCATACTTCGGGATTTTTAAATTTAATTTTTTTAGAAATAAAGAGATTTTAACTTGGAGTCGAAATCCCTTCCCCTGCACTAAAATATATGTCTAAATCTGGCTTTGGTTCATAATTCACCTCTTTTAACAGCCAGTCGTACTGTTCTATGGATAAGCTGTCTTATGTTATATCCAATTGTCTTCAGCCATATTTCATTGGTTTGACATTTCCGATTTTTACTGGAGAGATAGGAATTGGT
>JALHTX010000057.1 GCA_022866015.1 Thermoplasmatota archaeon | reverse complement strand
ACATAGTATTCCAGATAGTAAGATTGAGTATTCAGATAGTATATTAAATTGCAGTAGCAGAGCTGTTAAAGATGTAGATATTGAACTAACTGCCATTTTTGGAGGTACCTGGATAAAGGTGGATGTTAATGTAACTAACAATGAAGCAAGCACATATGATGGTACAATCCGAGTTTATATCACAGAAAAAGTATCGAGTATGGGATGGAACGATTTAGATGGTCAACCATATACATTTCCATTTTTAGATTGGGCCTTTAATGAACCTATATCGATTTCTGCTGGAGATTCATGGAATAATTCTATGACTTGGCATGATAGTACTCATAGTTATACTAATATTACTAAAGAAAATATTATGATAATTGCGGCAGTATCTAATAACGTAAAGCATAAGGGTTATTCACTTATAATTTTTCATCCTTTCGATGCATATTATGTAGACGAAACAGTGGCAACAGAACCAAAAGAAAATAACCTTCAAAATAACCCTCCAGATAAACCGACAGTAACTGGTGAAATTAATGGAAAAATAGGGGTAGAATACTCCTATAATGCCATTGCAACAGATCCAGATGGTGATCAGATATATTATTGGTTTGATTGGGGAAACAATAAGAATAGCGGCTGGGTAGGACCATTTGCTTCTGGTGAACAATGTAATGCGAAATATAAATGGGGTACAACAGGAAATTATACTATAAAAGTAAAAGTTAAAGATACTAATAGATTTGAAAGCGATTGGGCAATACTTGAGATAAGTATGCCAAAAACCAAAGCAACTAATGGATCATTGTTTTTACAGAGACTTGTTCAGCGTTTTCCTTTCTTTGAAAAAATACTAAACCAAATATTACTATAACTAAAAATCAACTTTTTTTTTAACAATTTGTTGTTTTTAACCTATATTTTTTTACTTTTGTTGCATATAAGATTTATCTAAGGAACATTTAAATTTGATTATTATATATCATTTTTATATTTTAGGTTTAAGGGAGGAAATGGAATATGGAGAAGATTAAAACAAGAATTATCTATGTTTTAGGTTTAATTCTACTATTAATTGTTAGTATTTATACTATTATCACAATTGGAGGTATTATAAATTTAGAAGATATTGATTCTGGAACCACTTCACCCACTGGTGATTACCGTTGGCTTGATATTGCTAATCAATTATACAGTAACAACTACAAGACCACCTATAATTATACACAGGCACAAGTAGAAGTATCTTTTGATGATATTGGTGAAACATTTCAGGGAACACTTTCTTCTGAGAATCTGAAACCAAATTTTGCATATCAGGTTAAACTTGTTGGGTATCCTGGAACTGATGCAAATGAACAGATTGGTCTTGCTGGGCGATGGTGGCAAGAGGAATGGAACGGCACTGCCTGGGTGAATGGTCAAAATTTAAACAATAAAGGAAATGGGTCGTCTCCTAATCCGAATGATAACCTTTATTATTTAAGAAAAAACATAACTGAGCCATCGAGTCCTACTGGTTTAAAATATAAATTTACTGGGTATCTAGTCTTTGATTATTTTATCACTGATGAATATGGCAATGCAACTATAACATTTGAAGCGAATAGCAGTTATCATGTGTTATGGAAAACGACGCAGAGAACTCATACAGTTGATGATGGTCCAATAAAAAACTCTACATTTGACGTTAATATTTCCTCTCCAGCATATGATATTGATTACCCTCAGCAGACAGTTGCAATTTTTGGTGAATGGGAACGCCTACCTGTTGGTCAATTGTTTTTAAATCCTGGATGTTATGATTGTCAGTTTGTATTAACGGAAGAATCATTTCTTGGTGATGGTGGAGTTAATGCAGGTAATTGGGCTGCTGCAATGGGTAAGAATGTATCATTTGAGATCGCTGATGTTTACGTTGATGATGATGCAGACCCAAGTTGGTATGATGCTTCACATGTAAAAACAATTCAGGAAGGAATAAACAATGCCACAGCTGGCGATACTGTTTTTGTTTATAATGGAACATATTATGAGAATGTTGTTGTCAATAAAACAATCAGTCTAGTTGGTGAAGATAAGAATGGTACGATTATTGATGGTAGTGGAGGTGGTGATGTT
>JALHTX010000056.1 GCA_022866015.1 Thermoplasmatota archaeon | reverse complement strand
TGATGATAGTGATGGAATACAAACAGACAGTACCTTGCAGAATCCAACATTTACCTATGATACAGTTGGTGCTTATAATGTGACTCTAACGGTTATGGATGATAATGGTAAAACAGATAATGATAAAACAACAGCCACTGTATTATCAATGCCAGATCTTGAATGTGAACAAGCTTTAAACTGGAATGAGGTAAAACCAGATACAACTGTTGATGGAGTAATAATCGTTAAAAATGATGGCGAACCAAAATCTAAACTAAACTGGGAAATAGATAGTTATCCTGATTGGGGTACATGGACTTTTACACCCTCTGAAGGAACAGGTTTAACACCAGAAAATGAAACAATAAATGTAGTGGTGACATTAGTGACACCAAAAACAAAAAGCATATCATCAATGTATAATCTTTATAAAGCTAAATCTGAAGAGTTCACAGGAAATATAACTGTAATAAACAAGGATAATCCAAGTGATAAAGAAGTAATGCCCGTATCCATAACAGTATCTAAAAGCAAGGTATTTACCTATTTTGATTTTTATAGATATTTTATCTTTTGTTTTCCTTTCTTTGAAAAAATACTAAACCAATTACTATAACTAAAAAAAACCAAATCTTTTTCTTTTTTCTATTATAGTTCCCTAAAATCAGATATACACGAATATATATTTTGATATATTGACATAAAAGCCTTTTTTAGCCACGTAAACGCATTATCTCTGCTTGGTTGGGATATTATGCCCAGGCTTTACAATAATGATTTAAACCTCTTTATTTATTGGGTAAAATCAAAATAAAAATAGTTTTTGTAGAAATGAAATCAATTTAACAATTTGTTGTTTTTATCCTATATTTTTTTAATTTTGTTGCATATATTTTTCAATAGTATTTAATAAAAGATATTCTATTTGATGTTGCAAAATAGGAATTTTATTTATTTGGGAGGTTGAAAGAAATATGAAGAAAATGATTTTTGGATTATTTGTTTGTATGCTGTTAATGGGTAGTGTCTTTACTGTTACCCCCGATACTGTGTCCGCATGGGAGGTGGATGGTGACTATTACTATAACGTATTTGACGTAAATGGTGGAGTTGCTAACCTCATGCAATATACTGGTGCTGGTGGTGCGATCACGATCCCCTCCACACTAGGCGGGTATCCAACGGTGTACATCGGGGAGTCTGCGTTCCGAGACTGCACCTCCTTAACTTCTGTGACCATACCGAACAGTGTCACTACCATTCGGAGTAATATATTCGAAGGCTGCACTAACCTGACTTCTGTAATCATACCGAACAGTGTTAAGGAAATCGGGCGTGATATATTCAGATACTGTACCTCATTGACCTCTGTAACCCTACCAAATAGCATCTCCTATATTACACAGGAAATGTTCCAAGGTTGCACTTCTTTGACCTCTGTGATTATTCCAAATAGCGTCATTGGAATCCAAGACAATGCGTTCCGAGGTTGCTCCTCTCTGAAAACTGTTACCATTCCTGATAGCGTCACCACTATTGATTTCCTTGCGTTCTACTTATGCTCCTCTCTGGTCT
>JALHTX010000055.1 GCA_022866015.1 Thermoplasmatota archaeon | reverse complement strand
TTCTGGCCAACAATTTTAGCAGCAGACTCCACAAAAAAAAGATCAGGCTGCTTAGTCTTAGTAACCGGCGTAGGAACAGCAATAATCACAACATCAGCCTTTCTAATACTAGAAGGATCAGAGGTTATCTCTACATCCTTATGTATTGCAGAGTATCTTTCAACCTTTTTTTTATTAACATCAAAACCAATAACACTATAATGTTTCATAAACTCAGTCAACAACGGGTAACCAACATAGCCCAAACCAACAATACAAACAGTCATATCACTTAGATTTGTTTTTGGAACCATTTAACAGTCTCCCCCAAACCTTTCTCTATATTAAAACCAGGTTTAAAACTAAAACTATCCCTAGCCTTTGATATATCAGCAAGTGAATGTTTAATATCACCAGTACGTGAATCCATGTATTCAACATCAATTTTTTTACCAATTATCTTCATAATAGAATCAGCAAGAGCATTAATCGTAATTCTTTTCCCACCAGCAATATTAAAAACACCACAGGCTGAGCTCTCTGCAGCAAGTATATTTGCTTGTACTACATCATCTATAAACGAAAAATCTCTAGTTTGCTCTCCATCACCAAAGATAACAGGTGATTTATCATCAAGGATATTCATAATAAATTTAGGTATAACCGCTGCATATTCACCATTTGGATCCTGCCTTGGACCATACACATTAAAATAACGCAAAGCAACAGTCTTTAGATCATAAACACCTGTAAATACATTACAATAATACTCACCTGCAAGTTTACCTACTGCATATGGTGATAATGGACAAGGAATCATAGTTTCTTTTTTAGGTAACGTTGGAGTATCACCATAAACACTACTAGAAGAAGCATAAACCACTTTTTTTACATTATTATAATGTGCTGCAACAAGCACATTAAGTGTACCATTAACATTAGCATTATTAGAAAGAACAGGGTCTTTTATACTCCTAGGAACAGATGGAATCGCAGCCTGATGAAACACATAATCAACTTTCTTAAATACATCTTTTAATAAATCAAGATCAGTGATACTCCCTTTAACAAAATCAATATGTTTTTTATCAATGTCTTCCTGAATATTTTCAATAAAACCTGTTGAAAGATTATCAATCACAATTGTTTTGTTATCAGTAGCTAATTTTTTAGCAAGATTCGAACCAATAAAACCAGCACCACCAGTTACAATGACTTTTTTATTTTTCATAATATACCTTTTCTAGGCTATCTATAAATATTATTTAAAGCGGAATAGCATATGAATTAAATATTTTTGCATTATATCCAAATCTATCTTATAAAAATATTATTATTATGTTTTTAAACCATATATACTATTATGCATTATATTTATAAAAATAATAATGGAAAGATTTAAATAACAAACTAATCGATTACCCTATCTAATTATAACATTAATCTAAAAGAAATCAAAAAAATATAGATAAAACTCAAATTAAGGGAGAGGAAAAATAACTAATGACAAACACCCAGGGACGTAGCATTGCAATTATACCATGCTATAACGAAGAAGCAACCATAGGCAGCATAATTATAAGAGCCAAACATTTCGTAAATGAAGTATTAGTAATAGATGACGGAAGCAAAGACAACACAGCAAACATAGCAAAAGAAGTAGGAGCAACAGTAATCATTCATAAAACCAACAAAGGTAAAAGTGCAGGCATAAAAACAGGATTTAAATACGCACTAAACAACAATTATGATTATGTTATAACATTAGACGGCGATGCCCAACACAACCCATCTGAAATACCACTACTATTAAACAATCTAAAAAACAATGGACACGATATAACCTTAGGGATAAGATTTGGAGAAGGAACAGAGATGCCATTATGGCGAAAATTTGGTAAACGCGTCCTTGATTATACCATAAGTTTTGGAAATGGTGGATTTGTCACAGACACCCAATGCGGTTTCCGTGCCTTTAACAAAAAAGCAGTAGAAAATATACTCCCAAGATTAAAAGGCCGCTCATTTAGTGTAGAAGGCGAACAAATAATCAGAGCCCATGAAACAGGTTTAAAAATAGATAGTGAACATATCTCATGTAAATATGAAAATCTAAACACATCTACAAAATCACCAGTTTCACACGGCCTATCTGTACTAGCCTATACAATTTGGCTTTTAGCAGAAAGAAAACCTTTAGTATTACTCACCCTACCAGGATTCATATGCGCAATAATCGGATTTCTACTAGGAATTTACACTATACAATCATTTAATCAAACAAACATATTAAATATATTCCATATTATTATAGCAAGTATTTTATCAATCATCGGCATCATTTTATTTTTAATAGGGCTTTTAAACGTTCTACCCGGAATAATAAAACGATCAACTAGAACAACAGACTAAAAAAATAAATTTTTTTTAAAACAAAGAAAAAGAAAAATTATAAAAAAATATTTTATCTATTCTTCATCCCCACTATATTCCTCGTAACGAAATAAATCAGAAACCTCCTTGATTTTCAACAATCTTCCATCTTTTGATATAATACAAACTGCAACCATATTAAATCCCCCTTATTATAAAATGTATATATATTATAAATATATATAACTTTCTAAATAAAGTAATTTGATTATATAAAAAAAACACAGAAATAATTCCTCCTAATCAGAAAGCAAAACAAAACCTACCGAAAGTTTACCTTTCTTAACAAGTTTCAAAATTTGCTTATCAACAGGGTTATTTTTATTCAAATAATTACAATAATCAAATACATCACTACGTTTCTCTATATGCATCCCTCCACAATTCTATAGCAAATATTATTTTAAAAAACTGTCTATCAAACAAAAGCCTATCAACCACTCTATCTATATTAGAAACCCCAACGTCACTCAAATGTTCACCATATATATCAAGAATAAGATCAATTTTAAAAAGAATATTATCACGCAACAAATCTTCATCATCAATTTTTTTACTTAAAGATAATACTGGATGAGGCGTCAACCTAGAATAACTATCAGAATAATCAGAATCAACATCTAAAGTTTTAAAAGACTCATCAAAAAATTTACTTTCTTCAAAACGATACGGTTTTGATATAAAATTTTTATCTAGATCTAATTTCTTAAAATCTTTATTTATAAGCTGTTTTTTATCCGGGGGATCTGAAAAGAAATGAACATTGCCTGCGGATCGTTTATTAATACTAAGAGAATATAACTTTTTTTGTAAAATCGATAATCTTAAATCAAAAATAAACAGAGAAACCTTATCTCTAAATAATACTAAACATCCAAATAAAATCGATAAAGGAATAAGGATTAAAAACCAAGGAATGATAGTTGATATCTCAGACTTAGAATCCTCTGATATAAAAGAGTAAATGCTAAGAATCTTTTGTTCAAAATTATATACATAATCCCAACTACCATCCCCCTCTAAATCTAATAGAATACTATTATCCTCTAAATATCTAAAAGAAGAATTAAACTTTGTAATCTGATTATAAAAAACATCTATTTTACCATCATTATCCAAATCAATAAGGGAATAATTTATATTACTTATATTCAAAAACTCTACAATACTAGGAATATCATCAGTCGGTATATCAATACCTGTTGTTGTGTTTATCTGAGAAACTATCACTTCTAACGGTTCAGACCAAGTACTATTTTCACCATGTTCATCTTGTGCTAAAACCCTTATATTATAGTTAGAGATATTATCCCAATAGTGATTCATTTCAACTGTTATATTAGATGAAACATAATCACTCCAATCGCTTTGATTTCCATCACCCCAATCAAATTTTAATCGAACTAAATCCTCATCATTATCCATAGCAGAACTAGAATAACTATAAACAACCCCTATTTCTATACTAGTTGGACCAACTGGTTTACTCGGCTGACCAGGAGGATTATTTTCGTCAGGATCTACATCAGAACCAGATGAAGGATTATAACCATTATTACCACCATTTCCACCAGACGGTGCAATCGTCTTAAACCAAAATGATTTATTAGTCCATTCCCCAGTACTAAGATCCTTACAGTGAACATACCAATTATAAGTAATTGAATATGATAAACCTGAAATACTACAAGTTTTTGTTCCATTCAAAGAATTAATCCCAGAGTTGTTACCAATATTTGGAGAGGTATAAATCATCCAATCAAAAGTATTACTCT
>JALHTX010000054.1 GCA_022866015.1 Thermoplasmatota archaeon | reverse complement strand
TTTTGCTGAGAGCGGCGGTCGACCTGGTTTATGTGGTGTATATTTGTAGCAGGTTTTCAGTATCGTTTCTGTTTCCGAAAAATCTATACTTGAAATTATCTTTCTGAGGCTTGCCCTCCTATTGTTTTTCATTTGTGCATCCAAAACAAATGAATCGTAGGGGGGCTCAATTAATTTTTCAACAGCCTAGATTAAATCTTCGATAGATAACTATATATAATATGAAATGCTGTGCCTCTCGTAAGGAAAAAGAAAGAAAAGTTTTACATTTTCGTTTTTTCGAACTTTAAGATTTTTAATTCTCGATCTTTTATATACTCTAGATGTTATGATCTGAGGAGGTGAAAAAATATGAAAGGAACTGTAAAATGGTTCAATGCTAGAAAAGGCTTTGGATTTATTCAAGGTGAAGATGGAAAAGATGTCTTCGTCCACCGTAATGATATACCTTCGGAAATTGAGCTTAATGAAAATGATAAAGTAGATTTCACTATAGAAAAATCTGAACGAGGGCCAAAAGCTACAAAAGTAACAATATGTTGAAATGTTCCTAAGTATATGGTTTAAACCATTTATGGAATAAATGCAATATGGCTTATTAAGCCATATTGCAATCAAAAATTAAAAAATATATATCGAATGGAAAAAGTAAATATGACAGAAAAAACATTGAAAATAAAAACTACTGAGAAAATCGAAAAAGATGAAAATGTAATATATGTTGGAAAGAAACCTCCAATGAGCTATGTGCTTGCAGTAGTCACACAGTTTAACAGTAATGGATCGGATACAGTTATACTAAAAGCGAGAGGCAGAGCAATAAGTACTGCTGTTGATACGGCAGAAATCGTACGAAATAGATTTGTCAAAAATGCCAAAATAAAAAATATAATTATTGCTACTGAAAATATTACTAATGAAGAAGGCAGAAACTCTAATGTATCTTCAATTGAAATATATTTAACAATTAACACATAAAACAATTAGTTAAAACTATACACCTAGAATTAATCCATAAGAAACTTAGGTCTATTAACCCTCAGAGATCATCTATATAATGAAGTCTTATAATAAACAAACCTAAAAAAAAGGGAAAATATGGTAAAAACTTGCAGATGTATTTATTGTGGACGAAAATTTAGAACTGAAAAGTCATTAAAAGATCATATTATAAAATTTGGAACACATGTATAAATATGATCTATCAACATAGAACTATTAAAGGTATTAATATGTTAAAAAGAGGGAGAAAAAAATGAGTGATGTTTTTGAAAAGCATGTAGATAGAAGAATAAGTGAAATACGTGAGAGGATACGTAATTCTAGATTAAAAAAGAAACTGTAAATCAGAACATTTGGACAATACGTCGCAAAGCGTAGAATAATATCAATAAAACAAAGCTATAATGATATTATTGTTTATTCTTTAATATTAAAAAATAGTTTTAATAAATAGCATATAGAAAAAGAGATTTAGACTCGATAGTTGTTTTGAAATAATTGGTTTTTAAGTAAATGAAAAAAAATTATACTAAAAATAAAAGGTCCTTTTAATCTAATTGAAGATAATTCACTTTTTGATGCCCCAGATTATAATTCATCGGGTTTATACATATTTGCAATCAAAACTGGAAATAGATATATAATTGCGTATGTTAGATATATTACAAGAAGTTTTAAAACTAGGTTTTTGTAGTCCCAAATAAATTAATAATTTATATAACTTCAGAGTTGTTTTATCCTGTCATAATATAGAAACGTGATACTATGGAAGATATGCAATATTTCTATGAATTATTTTGTGGACTCCCTCGAGGTGGACCTGGCGATAACAAATTTACCAGAAAAGCATTTGGATATCTGAAAAATTTACCAGCTGAACCCCTTATCCTTGATATCGGATGCGGACAGGGTATGCAGACTCTTGAATTAGCAAGAATTTCAAAAGGAAAAATTATCGCTATAGATAACTATCAACCATTTTTAGATATTCTAAAAAAGAAAGCAATCGAGGAAGGATTTGATAAAAGAATAATTACAAAAAATCAATCAATGCTCGAAATGGATTTCAGCAACGAGATATTTGATATTATTTGGTCGGAAGGAGCACTTTATTTTATGGGATTCCAAAATGGATTAAAACGATGTAATCAAATTCTAAAAAATAAAGGATATCTAGTTGTAACAGAAATTGTATTGCTTTTAACCAACCTCCCAAAACTATTAAAAAAATTCTGGAACGAAGAATACCCCGATATAAAGGATATAAAAAGCAATATCACCTTGATTCAAAATGAAGGTTTCAACTTACTATCCCATTTTACACTTCCAAAATCATCCTGGATTGATAATTACTATTCTCCTATGGAAAAAAGGATATACGAATTGACGAAAAAATATTATGATAATAAAATTGCTTTGCAAACCTTTAAAGAATATAAAAAAGAAATAAAAATATATAATAAGTATTCAGATTATTTCGGCTATGAATTTTTTATAATGCAGAAAAAGTAAAACATAAAAAAAGTCCATTAGAGGATATTAAGATGCACGTTTATTAGTAAAAAATTTGTTTAATAAACCTACCTTAGAATATTAATGTTATAAAACCGTATAAAAAATAGGAATTATAAAACTGATGTTGAATATTATGAAAATCGAATTAATTGCACCATGTGGCATGAACTGTGGTATATGCAGTAGTTACCTTGCTTTAACAAATGATCTTAAACAAAAAAATATCAGAATACCTTACTGTTCAGGCTGCAGAATAAGAAATAAGCAGTGTTCTTTCATTAAAAAGCGATGTGACAAACTTCTGAATAATAAAATAAAATACTGTTTTGAATGTGAAGATTTTCCTTGTAAAAGACTCAAAGATCTTGACAAACGATATAGAACATATTTTAGGATGAGTATGATTGAAAACCTTGAAAATATAAAAAAAGAAGGTATTCAAAAGTTCATCAGAAAACAAAAGAAAAAATGGGCATGTCAAAAATGTGGTAGAACAATATGCTGTCATAATGGTATTTGTTTTAATTGCGATTTTAAGACTTTACAAACAAAGAAAAATCTGTATCGGTGGGAAAAATGAATAAAAAAATTCTAACATTTTGTGGATTCAGATGCGATCTCTGCCCTGCATATGTCAACAACATTGAGAAAAAAGCTGATAAAACAACGATTAGAAAAGGATGGAACAACTATTTTGGTTTTGATGTTCCTGAGGAACGTATCACTTGTGTAGGATGTGATCAAGAAGGATATCATTTAGATAATGAGTGTCCTGTTCGACCCTGTGCTAAGGAAAAACATATTAAAAATTGTTTTTTCTGCACTTTTTTTGAAACCTGTGACAAGTTACATTCAAGAGCAGATATGGTCGATGAAATACACAAAAAAACAAAAAGAAAAATTTCAAAGAATGAGTACACATTGTTTTTTCGACCATATGAAGGAAAAAAAGAATTAAAACAACAAGTAAAGCAATCAAATAAAGATATAGGAATTTAATCAGCGTTTTAATCAATATTCGTCATTAAACGATGCCATCTAACATAGTTTTTAAATACTCCAAGCTAAATGGGAATCTTTGAGAGGTGGAGTTAATATTATGAAGAAAATATTTGGAATTTTGGTTTGTATGCTGTTAATTACAACTACTCTCTCTGCAACTGTTTTGGCTGGCGATGAAGAAAACCCAGAAATAATAGATGAATTAGATGATACAGATTTTGATAAATTAGATATTAATTCGGTTTGGTTTTATGAAAAATCGGATGAACCTGAGTATCTTTTTATTGTAATGAAAATAAAAAATTTAAATGAAAAAATCAATGCTGTATTTTCCGTTACATGGTTTTATGATGGAATAAAATATGTATCAGGTTTAGATACATTTTTTTATAAAGAAAAAGTTTTTAGAAGCGGTGTATATCAGAGGGCTACACATCGGCAATGGATAACTATGCCAGATTGTTCAGGTATCTTTGATATTAATACAAATATAATTACTTGGAAAATTTTAAAAGTTAATATTGGAAATCCGCAAAAGGATAGCGCTTTAACAAAAACAAGAGCCAGTGCAGCATTAGGTTTTCCTTCCAGTTTCCTCCTTTTTTTGAGTGTTGACTATAGAGACTTTGCACCAAACAATATTACAGATTATGGAACAGATTATTCAATAAAATACTAATCCAACAAATGTAATTTATATAAGCTGGATTAAAAATTTATTATTCTTTCTTTTTTCCTATTGAAATAAAAGAAGACAGCTTATACTCATATTTTTTATTTCTATCTTAAGCAGCAGGTTAGGAATTTCTTAGAGAATCAAAATAATATATATTACAAAAGTCCTGCTTTTGAAACTAAACTAGGAATTATATTCTCCCAAAACAAAGCAGTAATATGAACGCCAGAAACACCTTTAATCTTTTTAATCTCTTTTATAAGCTCCAATGAAATATCAAAACCTTCCTTCTTAGGATCACTAGTATTTTTCATCCTATTATAAATCACATTAGGAATATCAACACCAGGAACATGAAACTTCATCCTCTCACACATCTTAAGAGACTTAAGAGGTGTTACACCCGCAAGAATAAAAACCTTTTTATCCAAACCACGAGAACGAACCTCATCCATCCAACAATTAAAACGCTCAAGATTAAAAACACTCTGAGTCTGAATAAAATCTACACCAGCAAAAATCTTTTTTTCTAATCTATCAACACGAAAACTCAAAGGATCTGCAAAAGGATTTGCAGCACCACCAATAAAAACATTAGGACGACCAAATTTTATCTCATCACCACTCTGAAAAACACCATGATCACGCATATCCTTAACAACTTTAATAAGCTGAATAGAATCCAAATCAAAAACACCACGAGCATTAGGGTGATTACCAAAACACTGATGATCACCAGTAACAAAAAGAATATTTCTAACACCAACAGCACAAGCACCAAGAACATCACTCTGAAGCGCTATACGGTTACGATCACGACAAGCCATTTGCATAATAGGTTCAAGACCCATATCTAATAAAATAACACTACCACCAATACTAGAAAGACGAACAACCCCAGTTTGATTATCAGTTATATTAAAAGCATCCGCACAATTTATCAAAAAATCAGCTTTTGCTTTTATCTTCTCAGCATCACAACCCTTAGGTGGACCAATCTCAGCAGTAACCGCAAAACCTTTTGTTTTTAAAACCTTTTCAAGATTACTAGTATAATTCAAGAAAAAACTCACCTCTTCATGACCAATGATTTACTCCAATCCTTAGGTTCAACAATTCTTTTCAACAAAAACAATTTTTTCTTTTTATCAAGTTTATTAATTATAATCTCCCAGATGCAATCTAAATCTTTTGAAACCTCACATTTACCATTTTTAGAACCACCACAAGGGCCATTTAACATATTTTTAGGACAACGGGAAATGGGGCATAAACCATCAAATAAATACTGAATGCATTCTCCACAAAGATTACATCTTTTTTCAAATTCTTTAACACTTTTAATCTCACCTAAAAAAAGTGTATCAAGACCTGGTATAACCTCAGCATTATCTATTATCTCTGCAACAGTTTGAACACCATTACCACATGCTAAGACAAGAACTTTTTTTGCTTTTTTAATCTTATCTTTATAACTTTTTAAAATACGCTTATCATTTAATAAATGACACGCAGGATCAAGCAAAACCCAACCAGTAACATTAATATTTTTAACTTTAAGAATAGAAACCATTTTTTTAATTTCATCTTCACCACCTGTTTTACAAAGAGTTGCACACTGGCTACAACCAACAATAAAAACAGGATCTTTTTGAATCAAACAAATAATACTTTCCAAATCTTTCTGTTTAGTTACAATCATTATCCTTAAGATAAAAAATTGCAATATAAGTATTTTTTCTAAAAAAAATCAAAAGAGAAACGTCTAAATAACAACCCCATATTTACAGGTTTAACTTAGATTTAAAAAATAAAAAATTTGGATGAATATTTATGTTAAATGAACTAAAAACAATAGAAGAAATCGATAAATCAGGTATGCTTAATGATATCGCAAACTTTCCTGAACAAATAAAAGAAGCAGAAAAAATAGTAGAAAACTCAAACATTACTAGTATTTACAAAATCGACAACATCATAATCAGTGGAATGGGTGCATCTGCTATCTCAGGTGACATCATTCAAAGTCTTTTAAGAGATAGAATTGATATCCCAATTTTTATAACAAGACATTATGATCTACCAAAATGGGCAAATAAAAACACATTAGTTTTTTCACAAAGCTATTCCGGTAATACAGAAGAAACACTTAGCACCTTCAAACATGCTTTTCAAAAACATTGTAAAATAATTGCTATTTCATCAGGTGGAAAACTAAAAGAATATTGTGAAAAAAGAGAAGTTCCTTTTATAAAAATACCTTCAGGTCTGCAACCACGAACAGCAACAGGTTATATACTTTTTTGTTCTATATATACCCTAAAAAAAATCGGTTTACTACAACAAGATATAAACCAAGAAATACAAGAAACAATACAAATTGCAGAGGAATTTAGAAATAACAATAAAAAAGAGGTTCCTGAGGAAAAAAATCTTTCAAAACAACTTGCAAGAAAACTTTTTAATAAAATACCACAAGTCTATGCCTGGGATTTTTACATACCAATAGCAAAAAGATGGTGCACCCAATTAAATGAAAACAGCAAACTAATTTGTAGATACGATGAAGTACCAGAATGCACCCACAACGATATAGTTGGATGGTCAATGAACTCAGAAGTATCCAAAAAATTCATATGCATCCTATTCAGAGATCATGAAAACGAATCAATTTATACTACTAAACGCTTAAACTTCATGAAAAAACTTTTTGAAGATGTAGCAGGAGATACGATTGAAGTACCAATAATAGCAAAAAAAAGACTTTCAAAGATGATATACGCTATGTATCTTGGAGATTATGTTAGTTGCTATCTAGCAATTCTAAGAAAAATAGATCCAACACCAGTAGAAGCAATACAGCAGCTAAAGGAAGAACTAGCAAAAATATAACCTTTTCTAACCATTTTATGAATATAAAATAATTTTAATTAACACTATTGTATTAAACATATACCAGATTTTGAAAAGAAAAGTGAATCTTAAAACAATTTTGTATAAAAAAGATTATTTGGATGCTCCTATGTTAGGACTAAAACTTTATTATCTTACTAACTATTTGCAAAATAAATTTAGGAGATTATAATCAATGGATGATAAAGAAAAGAAAGGTAAAATTGAAGAAGGTGCTGAAAAAACAGGAGAAGTAGTCGGAAAAATTGGGAAAAAAGGTTGGGGAGTTGTAAAAGGTTTTGGAAAAGGAGTAAAAAAAGGGTTCGAAGATAAAAAGAAAGATGAAAAAGAAGAATAAAATAGATGAGTTTTCCACAAAGAAAAATAGTAATAGGTTCGGCCCATTGATTATCAATAATAAAATAATTTTTAAAGATAAGTCAATCAATTTTTTATGTAATAAAAATTGTAAATTTACGTGAGGAGGGAGATTCGAACTCCCGCGGTCGTAAGACCAATGGATTAGCAATCCATCGCCGTGCCGGGCTGGGCCATCCCCACAATTTTTGATAGAGAAATAATATTTCGTCAGCAATAGTTTTATTAGACAATTTTTAATGACTTTTTAGGTTTTTTAAATAGTATATAAAACTATCCTGACAAATATTATCAATATTATTTCTAAAGCAATTTAATTTTTTGTATCTATCTTTAGTATAAATAATTAATTAAATAATATCCAGAGGGTTTATTGTGTTTTCTATCTGTTGGATAATTGCTTATGAAGGGTGTTTTACTCGTATAACACAGGGGATAATGTGCATAAGACATGGTTCTAAGCATTTATCATATCTATATTCAACAGGAGAAAAAAATAAAAAAATCAAATCGCCTAGAAATAGAGGCATTGGTAGATACTAAATATCTCCAATAGGCCTCCCCCAAAAACTGGCAATAGACACTAAATATCTTCACCAATTTTTTTCTAGGCATGTTAATATTTATCATTACTATTATATAAAATTATCGATGGTGGCTGATTTTTAAAAAATACATCTATACAATCAATACAAAGAATATGTAGACCAGTACCATCCAATTCATTATTATAAGTGATTTGTAAACCCTTGTTTTTATCACAATAAGGACAGTTTTTTTCTAACATAAAAATAGGACTGATTTCAAAGTTTAAATAAAAATTATGAGGATAATTGAAAGTAAAAAAAGGAAAAGAATTTTGTTTCTTATAAATTTATTGTGCATAGCCTCTGTATTGAATTTATACGGTGTTTTTATAAGTAAATAAATGATTTTAAAACTCAGAGAAAAAAAAATGAAAAGTTATCTTAAGCTTATTCGGCCATATGGGATGCTTTTTTTAGGTTTCACCCCTGTTTTTGGAGCAATAGCTAATAATGAATTATCTTTTTCACGTTTAGCAGTATTATTTATTATAGGTTTGTTAACTCATATTTTTGGTTTTGTTCAGAATGACTATTATGATGTTGAGATAGATGGTAAATCAAAATATGTATCTAGTCGTCCTCTTACAGCAGGGTATATTTCAAAAAAAACAGCTTTTTTTATATTTACTTCATCTTTCATAATTTCTTTAATACTTGCATTAGTGTTTCTTTTTTCGTTTGTTTCTTTTTTATTTTTATTATTTTCATTTTTATGTATGGGTTTTTATAACAAGTATAGTAAGCGTTTATTTGGAATGGAATATATCCTTAGTATAGGTGTTTTTACTCTAGGAATATTTGGAGCATTAACTGTTTCCAACAGCATCTCATCTCTAGCTATAATTGTTTCAGCACTAGGTTTTATGCAATGGTTATTCAGCGTTGGCATATCAGCAAATTTAAAAGATGTAGAATTTGATTCCAAACTAGGTATTAGAACCACACCCACAGTATTTGGAGTACATGCATCAGATAAAAAATTGTTTATCCCTCTATCTTTTGGCTTATATGCTTTTACAATAAAATTCATACATATCATTATTGCTGCATTACCATTTTTATTAGGATATACTTCTATATTTATCTATGACTTACCTATTCCAGGGATTTGTTTTATAATTATATCAATAATATTGTTTTATCTAACTTTTAAAATTCTATCAATACCTATAAAAGAAAGAGATAAAATGCTTATATATGCAGGATTACAAGAAGGACTTGCACTTCTTTTAATCCCTGTTGCCCTAATGAGTTTTCTAACAGAAAAAATATCACTACTTGCAACATTTTTGTTAATACTACTGTTTATATTTTGGCCTATTTTTTGGTTTAGATTTCTTTTTGGTAAAAGAATGATACCTTTAGAATAAATCAAAAAAATAAGAGGAAATATTTAGAGATGGTTTTTTTAGTTACAAGTATTGGTTTAGTATTTTTTCAAAGAAAGGAAAACGTTCCAACATTTTCAGAAGCAATTGAATTATTGGATTATAGGTGTATATCTTTGGCATTCTGATTGCTAGTGGGTCTGACCATTCGCTCTCATATCCATAAATATCTCTTGCTTTAACCTTTATTTCGTAGTTACCTTTCATAGCCCAAATATGAGACTCGTTTATCTTTTCACCAGAATCATATGGTCCTATCCAACCACTATAGGCATTATCTCCCCAACTCCAATTATAATATACTTGGTTTCCATCAGGATCAGTTGTATTAGTTGTATATGAGTATTCTTGTCTTATCATACCATTTATTTGTCCTACTGGTTTACTGGGTTTATTTGGTGGATTATTTGAAATATTCCCGGGTTCCATCAATGGATACTTATCTTGGTTCTTACCTTCTGGAACATCATAGGGTAAATCTCCTATTCCATCACTACCTTGAATATCCTGATTAGATCCATGATAACTATCTTTACCATTATAATCACTCCAAAAGTTACCTCCATAAGGATAGCTGTTATTCCAGTAATTTAGGGGATCACCCCACTCACAAACCTGACCTTCCTCTCCTTTATTATCAAAGAAATTATTATGATGAATTATATTCTGTTCACCACCTCCCATACACATATCCAACTGAATACCGTATCCATCATTTGAGAAAATGTTGTTATATAATACTTGATTCTTAGCAGACATTATCATATAAATCCCTCGGGTATTGCTAACAATATCATTTGAAAAAATACTATTCATACTATGCCAACCCCAACCTGTATGTTCAAAATGTATACCATCTTCTGTATTATATGTAATAGAATTATTTGAAATGATATTGTCGTTACTATTCTCTTTACCAGGATATTGAGCCCGAAACATAACGCCGTTTCTATTCCTTGTAATAATATTATATTCAATAGTACCATTAGTTACATTATAGAATACTATACCATCATTTTTCATCCCACCATTATAAATAAAACAATTTTTAATTATAAAATAGACGCTTGTGTTTCTAATAACAATTCCATCTTGAATATCACATTTTATCTCCCAACCTTCAATAAAATAAGGATACTCTACTGTTCCATTACCTGTAGTAACACTATTTTCTACATTAAAATTTTCATTCCCATCAATATATATAGGTTCATGATCTGTATAAGACATATAGTCAAAAGAAAATTCATCTGAAATAGCAACAATATTATTCCGATAACAGCTTAGAATATTAGACTGTATAACTGTATTGGATAAAAACTCTCCATAATTTTTATTTTCATCTTTTATTGATTCGCTCATACCAGGAATAATATTAACTCCAATAAACAAACCAATGACAACAATAACTATTCCTTTTCTCATAATATTTACTCCCTCAAATTTAATGTAATTAACAAATTAAGTACTCTTATATTTTATCCTTAATAATAAATGTAACAAAGTTAAAAATAAACAGTATAAAAATAACAAATTGTTAAATCCTCTATTATTGATGTTCTCTTGTAATAATTGCATTTTATAATTTATTGTAATATGTTATTATTTCTTGTCGTATGTTTATTGATTTGTGTTTACCGAATCGATTATTTTAAAAACGTAATGTAGGACGTTTTTATATAGACGGTAAAAACAACAAAATTATTTTTTTAGTTTACTTAAGAAAGAAAACCTTTGTTATAATCATCTTCTAATAATTTGTTTACCTTTAGTATTTGTATGAGCTCTTCTCTTTTTATTTTTCCTTTTTGATACTGGTTTATAAATTCTTTTTCAACTTCTCTATTTTCTATCATTAGTTCTGGTAATGTATATTTTTTGTTATCTAGATCTCTTAATTTTTTAATTTTTTGTAGGTCTTCTTCGAGTTCTTCGTTTTTTATATATCCATTTTTATTCATATCTATAAGCATTTCTTCAAATTCTTTTAAGGATGCTAGTGTATCATCTTTCATTTTTTTCTGCTTTCCAAATATCATATTTCTAAATCTCCTTTTTCAATGTTTTTAAGTATTATCTAAATTATCTACCATATTCTGAAATTCTCTTAGATCTTTTTTGTATTCCTCACTGTTTAGGAGTTGTTTTAATGCGTCTATTTTTTCATCTTGTTCCATTTCTTTATTCACCATTTATTGATTAGGTGTTTTTATTGCATATTTTATTATTAGATGTTCTATCATATTGCTTTGTGATCTGTTTTCTTTTTTAGATATTTCTATTAATTTATCTTCTGCTTGTTTTGATAAATATATGGTTTTCTTATATTTCATATTTTTCACAAGCTGTTTTTAATCTATGTATGGTTTATTATGTTTATATGTTGATTTTAAAATATCCAGTTTCTGAACTTTCTATGCTTTTTACTATCGATTTTAGGAAGTTTTTGTATTTTTTGGTATTTTTTGGTATTTTGTTTGTTGTAAATTTTTTGTACATCTAGTTTGCGGGGTACCCGTTTTCTAATGGGTCGCCCCACGTAGTGGACATTATCTTTTATGTGACTCATGAACCGATTATCCTCTTTCATTCATGAAAGTGTATATTAACGTATTATCTATTAAACTTGGATTTACCTTACTAGGTCTATCATTCATTCATTATTTCTGCTTATTTTTTATTTAATTATAAAAAGATTATTATATACAGAACTCGTAGCATAATTTGTGTGGGGTTGGGTAGCTAGGGCAATGCTAAAACGGATATTGCCGTTTTTGTTTGGGGGAATTGCTCTGGTTTCGCCTTACACAAGAATTAAGTTCAAGATTATTTATCCCATTATGGTATTTTATCCTACTTAGTAAGGAAAGTAATTTAAAAATGTTATTAAAAAATAACTTTTCCTGATAAAAAGGTTATGTAAGTTTTTATTAGTAAATATTAAAATAATACCTTTTATTATATTAAATTTGAAAAAATGGAGGATTGGACAGAAAAATATCGACCGAAATCTCTTAAAGAGATAGTTGGAAATGAAAAAGCGGTAATTGAACTAAGAAAATGGGCTAGCGCTTGGTCAAATGGTAACCCGCAAAATAAAGCAGTTATTTTATCGGGTAAACCAGGAATAGGTAAAACAAGTAGTGCTATTGTTCTAGCAAAAGATTTTGGTTGGACACCAATTGAGTTAAACACATCTGATGCAAGAAATGCTCAAAAAATAAAAACTGTTGCAACATATGGAGCAATTAATGAAACGTTTTCTGACGATGGCACATTTATATCATCTAAAACTGGTGGTCGTAAACTTATAATTCTTGATGAAGCAGATAATTTATATGAGCGTGCTGAAAGTTCTACCGAAGGTTATGATCTAAGTGATCGCGGTGGTAAAAAAGCAATTATTGATACTATACAGATTACTAATCAACCTATAATATTAATTGTTAATGACTATTATAGTCTAATAAAAGGTATCGGTGAAGTTTTAAAAAATATCTGTAAACTCATACGTTTTTATGAACCATATCCAAACCAAGTACTTGGTCTTTTAAAGAAGATATGCCTTTCCGAAGGTATAAATGTTGATCAAAAAGTCTTGCAGATTATAGCCGACAGATCAAAAGGAGATATTCGCTCAGCGATTAATGATTTACAATCTGTCTCAATGAATAGAACACAGATTGATTCAACAAATCTTGAAGTTTTAGGTTATCGTGATCGTGAAAAAGATATTTTTACTTTTATGCGTGAAGTATTTAAAAATAAAAATTTGAGTTCAATAAGAGAAAGCACTAGTCATTTAGATATGGATCCAAATCTTTTGATATTATGGATTAATGAAAACCTTCCAAAGGAATACCTTGATAGAGATGATCTTGTAAACGGTTTTGAAGCATTATCAAAAGCAGATATATTTCTTGGTAGAACTTTTCAATGTCAGGATTATTGTCTTTGGTCTTATGCATATGATATTATGAATGGTGGTGTGGCTGTTGCAAAAACTCATACTTATCCTAATGATAAATATGATTTTCCCGTTTGGCTTAGGAGTAGAAAAACTGGTAAAACAGATTTGAATATAAAAGATATAATTATTAAAAAACTAAGCAAGGAAGCGCATCTTTCAAATAAAAAAAATAAAGTAGATGTTTATTCTTATTTTATTCATATATTTAAAAATGATATTTCTTTTGCAATAAATATGAAAGAAAAGTTGGATTTAACAGAAAATGAAGTAGAATATTTACTAGGTACCACCCATAGTAACAAACTTAAGCAGATAATGTCTAGCTCTGAAATTAAAAAATTAGAAATACAGGAAGAAAAAAAAGAAGAAAATCCCGAAGAAAAATCTGATAATATTCAGCAAAGTCTATTTGATTTTTAAATTACTTTTTTTAATTCTTCAAGATGTTTCATTGCTTCTACTGCATCTTGTTTAAATTCGTCTTTAAGTTTATGATAAGTATCATCTGATATTTTTTTACTACGATGCTTCTTTTCGATTTCTTTTAGTGTCTCCATAAGTAATGCTTTTTTTGTGGCTAAAAGTTCTTCAGATCCACCAATGTTTTCTTTTTTATATGATGATTTTTGTTTTTTTGTAAACATAATAAACAGCGCTATTAACAAAACAATAAAAATAATGATATAAATCCAACTTGGAATGGTTTCAACTTTTATTGTTTGCCCTTCTTTTTCTTTTTGTAAAACAACATTTATTGTACTTCCAGATTTTATATTTGTGCTAGAATAGATTTCTTTTCCATCATAAGTAATTTTTAATGAAGAAAGATTATACAATATTGTTTTTTCAAATTCAGTAGAGTCTTTGTCGAGTTTATATGCCACAATAGTATTAATAATATCTTCATTAGTCAATAAAGATACATTACTTGAATATTTATTACTTCCAATTGATTCATAGAGTATAGACTCGCCATCTATTCTAACGCTGATATCTGTTGCACCGTCTTGAATCCAAAATTCTAGAAAATTATCCGATACAGCTTCAAATGGTATGCTCTCAACAATAGAAATTGAAGAATCTTCCGATGTTATATTTACATCTAGTTCCTGGCCCTGCGCTAATAAAAAACAACCAGAAGTAATCATCACAATAGCAATTATCAGTGTAATTATTCTCTTTATCATAAACTCCCCGGCACGGTCATATTTTAAGTTATTTATGTATTTTTCTAAATATACCAATGGGGGCAATAATAAATTTTTTCCCGATGTTTTAGGGTTTAAATTTTGTCCTGTATGAACAAATCGTAATACATTTTTGGTAATATTATGCTTAAATCTCAGCGAAATTATTGAAAAAAAACGTTAAATAAATAAATGACAAAGAAATACATAATCTGAATTAGGGAGGAGAAAAAATTATGGATCCAATTATAGAAACAGTAATTTTATTTGTAATAAGTCTTATAATATCAGCGATTATAATCTATATCGTTACAAAAATATTTGGAGAAACAGAGGGATTTGGTACTGCTTTATTGGCTGCTTTTATCGGAGCGATAATATACACAGCTGTCTACTATATCTTCGGTAGTCTACCTGAGTTAGCTGGATTTAAATGGGCAGCCTCTATACTTGGAGGTTTAGGTTGGCTTATTGCTCTTCGCTTTTTGTATAGTATTGGTTGGTTGAAAGCGTTAGGTCTAGCTATTCTTATATGGGTCATCTCAGCAATTGTCGGTTACTTTTTACCAACCCTCGCAACCACAGGGCCAATTTAGATATTTATTCAATTTAATAAATCCAAGCGAGAAATCCCCAAACTTTAGTTTGAGGGATGAATCGCATGGAACTTATTAGTTTAAAACATCCTCAGATGTTTTTTTCCCTCGAGGGAATGCCACGACATTTATGTCGTGGAAGGGTGACAAATCTTTAATTTATTTTGGCTCAATAAAAAAATAAATGGAGTGTACTAAAATGGTTGTTATAAAAATAGTTGAGGTTATAGGAAGCTCACCAAAGAGCTGGGAAGATGCTACCAAAAATGCACTTGAGGAAACTGCAGATACAATAAGAAATATTAAATCAATTGATGTAGAACGGTTTACTGCAAAAGTGGAAAAAAATAAGATTTTGGAATATCGCGCTGTAGTAAGAATAGCTTTTGCTGTGCAAAGAGAAAAATAAATAATACCAAAATCATCGATTGTGTAACTTGACAAGTAAAGTAAAAAAAATGTTTTATTTATTGGTACTGTTTAAACCACTAATTTTATTAAGAAAAAAGTGTTTTAATTTAATATATTGTTTGGTTTTTACCAAAGAAAATATAACATGGGGGTACAACCAAACATATTTAGAAAAAATCTTATTATAAATCAATAAAATTAATTAGTTATTTGGTGACCAGATAAGGGCAACTAAACGAACTATAATATTAGTTTTGGTAGGTGTGATAACAATGTTTTCTAGGTTTTCAGTACCTGGATTTGTTTTAGCATCTAACATATTTACTTCTGTTTGGAATTGTAATTCTAGACGCTGCTTTTCATCTTTTAGAGATTGGAAGTTTTCCATTGCGTCTTCACGTTCTCTTTTCTCCTTTGCACTTCTACTTATAATACAAATTATCAAACAAATAAAAAAATATTTATTTATAATGAAAAAAGAACACAAAAAATTATATACAGAACTTAGCACAACCCAAAATACTATTAACATTTTTAGATATTACATGTGGACAAAATATTTTTTATAAAAATTAACTAAATAAACGAAACATGTAAAAACAAGGTATTCTTTTACCGCCATTGATTATGAAAATCAAAAATATCAACTTAAAGACCATAGAAGCAAGAAGATATACCAATCTTGATGAAAGACCTAAACAGATAAGAATAGATCATAACAGTTCTTTTACACATATAGCCTACATAAAAGAAAATGAAACATCTGTTGATTTTCAATACACTGCAAGCTATGGCTCAGTAGGTGTAATAAAAATAGAAGGTCAACTGATATATGAAAACGACGATGCAAAAGCCATATCAAAAGAATGGAATGATACAAGAAAGATACCTGATGAAGTAGCGAGTAATTTGCATACAGCAATAATGCATGCATGTGTACCAGAGGCTGTAGGAATTGCAAAAGACTTAGCTTTACCCCCACCGATACCTTTACCTCAAGTACGCTTGGGAGATAATAAACCCACAAAAGGGCAATCAGGACCAGAAGTTGCATAATCATTCTTTTTTTGTTTTTAAAAATCCTAATAAACAAAATATGTATACGAAATAAACTATGCAAACAGTTGTTATTTCAATAGGTGGATTAGTGCTTTTTCCTGAAGATGTAGATGAACATTTTTTTGAAAAACTAACAAAATTTTTTGAAAAATTGTCAAAAAAATACAAAATATATCTTGTTGTTGGCGGTGGAAAAACCGCTAGAAAATACATAAAACTGGGTAGAACACTTGGGTTAAATGAAATAAAATTAGATGAGATAGGAATTGAAATCACTAGAATTAATGCAGAGATATTTGCTAGCCTTCTGGGTAATTCAAATCAAAAAATACCATTTACCACTGATGAAGCAAAAAAAATGACCAATGAAATAATTATTATGGGTGGTACAACTCCAGGTCATAGTACTGATATGGTAGGTGCTGAGCTTGCCCAGAAAACACATGCGTCAAAATTTATAGTAGCTACAAATGTAGATGGAGTATATGATAAAGACCCAAATGAGTTTTCTGATGCAAAAAAATATGATGAAATTACAATTGATGAATTAATTAAAAAATATGGAACTAGTTGGGAAAGTGCTGGTAAAAACATGGTAATTGATGGACCTGCACTAGGAATTATAAAACAAGGAAAAATTCAAACATATGTTTTAAATGGTAAAAACTTAGATGAACTAGAAAAAGCAATTACTAATCAAAAATTTAATGGTACAAAAATAAAAAATTAAAAAAAGAAATAGATTTGATTTTTTAACGGATAAAATCAATATCTACTTTTGATCTTGTTATCACGGGTTTCATGGATGTTCTTTCAAGCATAGGTGTGCTTTTTGGACCTAGTATGTTTGGTGATTGTACACCAGTCATGATGGCCATAACACGACATTTATTTCCAAAATCAGGTGCTACCCGTGCACCAAGTATAACATTGGAGTAGCAGTCTAAATCCGCAGTTAATGCCTTTGCAACATCTTGTACATATTTTAGACTCATGTTTGGTCCACCAGTTATATGCACTAATGCCCCTGTTGCACCTTTATAATCAACGTTTAATAAAGGATGATTAAGCGCTTCTTGAACAATTGTATTGACACCTGCATCTTCTTCTGCTTCACCCCAAAGCATAACAGATAATCCACCCTGATTCATAATTGCTTTCATATCAGCATAGTCAAGGTTTATTAAAGATGGCATAGTAATCGTTTCAGATATTCCTTTTACTGTCTCGGAGATCATCTGGTCCATAACTGAGAATGCTTGATTTATTGGTAAGTTTGGTACAAAATCTAAAAGTTTATTGTTATCTAAAACCACAGTACTATCTGCTTTTACTCTAAGTTTATCAAGTCCCTCATCTGCTTTTATAAGACGAGCACGCTCGACGTTAAATGGAGTAGAGACCATACAAGTTACAACTGCGCCATGTTTTTTTGCTATTTCTGCGACAACTGGAGCAGAACCAGTACCTGTTCCACCACCCATACCAGCAGTTATAAACACAAGATCTGAATCTTTTATAAGTTCTTCAATTTCCTGGGTACTTTCACGGGCAGCGCGTTCTCCAACCTCTGGAAAACCACCTGCTCCAAGACCACGTGTTAAACGACCACCAAGTAAAACTTTAAAGTCTGCTTCAACAAGGTTAAGAGCCATTTTATCTGTGTTAATAGCTACGGTTTTAGCTCCGGTAACTCCAAGCCTTTTTAATCGAGTTATTGTGTTTCCACCAGCACCACCACATCCAACTATTGTGATTCTTGGTGCGCCAAACAAATCAGCGTCATTATCATTAAATTTAAATTTTGTTTCTTCATCTTTTTTATTATTAATTGCTCCGGCTACAAAAGCCGTCATATCCTTACTTTCTCCCATCTTTTCATTCCTCCTAGATTTTTTTGCTGGTAGTTGAAGGGCGCCCATCCCCATAGGCGCCCTTCTGTAAAGGGGTGCATCCCATCCCTTCCATATTTTTAACCTTTATTTTTTCATGTAAGGTTCAATAGACTCAACTGCAAGTTCTAATTCTTGCACTTTTTTGATCTTGTCTGCCTTTTCAATAATATTTTGGGCATAGTTTTTAATAAAATCATTTACAGCATGACGAATAACTTCAGAACGAGTAGCAAATTCCCCAGCTCTAACAAAAAGATCGATAGAGTGTATATCGTGCTGAGGTAGTCTGATTGTTATTCGTTGTGTATCCATCTATTCTCCTCACATTTTTTTTTATGTCCTTGCGACATTTTACGTATGTCAAAATTACGTCTTTTGTACATTCAACAAACGACAAAAGACATCACTTGTCTGACAAACGTATATTCGAAATACAACGTTTAGTATAAATAAATTTCGCTATTTTTTTACAGGTGTACATGCAGGTGTATATGTAGATTTTCTTCTTAAAAAATTACAACTCAGCAACATGACCAAACGCAACTGTTCCAGATATTTTTTCAATCTTTACTTTAACAGAAGTTCCTTTAACTGCACCCGCTACATAAACAATATACTTATCGTGATATGCAATACCATCACCTTTTTTACCAATGTCTTTAATTGTAAGATCAATCGTCATACCTTCTTTAAGACTTTCAGAGGGTTGGCTTACAACTTTTTTCTTACGAGATTTAACAGAACGAAAAGCGCCACAAGCATCACAGCGAATAAGCAGTTCTCGTCCTTGTTTTACAAGATGAGTATCTGGACGATTACACTCAGAGCATATAACAAACATATCAACATAGTCTTTAATTCGATCATGGATATTTTTAGTTGGAATTTTACCCTGGAAAACTGCCCTAGGACCAACAAGTTCACCAGCTGTTCCAAGACTACCTAATAAAAATTTTAGTACAACATTGGGATCACGATTTTGAATATCTGTAATTTTATCAAAATTTTTTATAACTGTAGTATTTCCTTCATAAAAAATATCTGCTTTAGGAATTTTTAATCTATCTTCTACTAATTCTTTTTTATTAGTACTATCGACTACTTTTTTAAGTAGGTTTTTGTAATCTAAATCAGCCATAATGCAGGAGGCTAATACGCTACTTATCTAAAAATCTTTGGTTAAAAAAGTAAAATCCCCCTCTAAAGAAATTACTTTTTAAAATTTTAAATACTAGGCATTGCTCTCATGCCCATCACAAGGTTTCCTTCTTTCATTGCTTTTTCAGCAGAATCACTATCCATAGTGAAAACCTTGGTATTTCCTTTAGTCCATGTCCAGACAAATTCTGACATTTTTTTTATTCTCCCCCAAACACTACCATATGTTTGTAAGATATACCAATAATACTATAGTTTATATAATTTTTTAAAAAATTTGCTTTTAGCTAAGTTGAGTATATTCCTAATAATTGAGATTTGTTTTTAATACTTCATTTTTACATTTATTTGTATAGTAATGTTTTTATAGCGTGATTATATGGAGAAAAAAGGATTTAGATAAATAAAAATATATAATCCTTGGTAAAACAAAGATTATTAATATATAATTTTGTTACCGAGAAAATAAAATATAAAAAAGTAGTAAAATTGGTGAAAATAGTATGGTTGAGTTCAAAGTAGTAGTAAATGATACAAAAAGTGGTAAATCATATCAAGTACCAGTTAGTGGGCATCATGCTAACTCTTTAATCGGTAAAAAAATTGGTGATGAGGTAGATGGTATCTTTATTTCACTTCCCGGTTATAAATTACAAATAACTGGTGGTACTGATAAAGATGGTTTTGCGATGAGAAAGGATTTACCAGGTATGGTACGTAGAAGACTTCTTTTAAGCGATGGAATAGGCTTTCATGAAATATAACATGGTATGAGAAAGAAGAAATCTATGCGCGGTAATACTATAGGACAAGATGTTGTTCAAATTAATATGAAGGTTACAAAACATAGTTCTAAACCTATCGATTCTCTTTTAAAACCTGAGGACAAAGCAGGAGAAGAAAAAGTAGAAAAAAATAAAGAGATGGAAGGTAAAAAAGAGGATAAATAATGAGTCTTCCAAAACAACCTGAAGTAAATATTGGGATGATAGGTCATGTTGATCATGGTAAAACAACTCTTACACAGCGTCTTACAGGTAAATGGACTGATGAACATTCAGAGGAGTTAAAACGTGGTATTAGTATAAAACTTGGTTATGCAGATGCAGCTTTTTACAAATGCCCAAAATGCGAGGAACCAAAATGTTATTGTACAACTAATAAATGTCCAAGCTGTGGGGGACCTACAGAACTACTTCGTGTTGTTTCTTTTGTTGATGCACCTGGTCATGAAACCCTTATGGCTATAATGCTTTCAGGTGCAGCAATTATGGATGGTGCAATTCTTGTTATTGCTGCAAATGAGCCTTGTCCTCAGCCTCAGACTCGTGAGCATTTAACTGCTTTAGATATTGCAGGTATTAAGAATATTGTTATTATTCAAAATAAAATAGATCTTGTAACAGAGAATAATGCCATTAAAAACTATGAGCAAATTTTAAAATTTGTTATAGGAACAGTTGCGGAGAATGCACCAATTATTCCTGTTAGTGCTCATCAGGATATAAACATCGATGTTTTAATTCAAGCTTTAGAAAAAACAATACCGACACCTGTTCATGATAAAGAAAAACCACCTTTGATGTATACAGCTCGTAGTTTTGATATAAATAAACCGGGTACTAGACCAAATGATCTTCGTGGTGGTGTTATAGGTGGTTCACTTATACAAGGTGTTCTTCGTAAAGGTGATGAAATTGAGATATGCCCAGGCCGTAATATAGAAGTAGAGGGTAGAGCAAAAATTGAACCTATTATTACTAAAATTGAGTCTTTGATTACAGGTGGTAAATCTGTTTCTGAGGCGAAACCTGGCGGTCTAATTGCAATAGGTACACATCTTGATCCTGCTCGTACTAAATCTGATTCATATGCTGGAAAAGTCGTTGGTAAACCTGGCCAATTACCTCAAGTGAAGGATAGTTTTAATCTTTCTATTAATCTATTGAAGCGCGCTGTTGGAACACTTGATGAAAAAAATGTTGACCCTATTAGAACAAATGAACCATTGATGCTTACTATTGGTACTGCTACAACTGTTGGTATTGTAAAAGAGTTTCATGGTGAAATTGTTGGAGTTAAACTTAAACTAGCGGTTTGTGCACAAGATGGTCAAAGAATAGCGATTAGTAGAAGGATTGATGGTCGATGGCATCTGATAGGTTACGGGGAAATTCAGCTTCAAAAATAGTTGTTTTTGATAGTAGTGCGATTTTAATGCTTTTTGAGTACTCTATAAATTTAGAAAAAGAATTAATTAGACTTTTAGGGAGTTATGAGATAGTAGTACCATCAAAAATTGTTGAAGAACTTAAAATTTTATGTGAAAAAGGAAAAGGTAAAAAGAAACAATATGCAAAACCTGCTCTTAAGCTAATTGAGAATTACAAAATAATAATTGATAAATCTGAAAAAGCAGATGATGCAGTCTTAAATATTGCAAAAAAACTAAATGGTGTAGTTTTTTCAAATGATAAAGAACTTAAAAAAAGAGCAAAAAAAGAAAAAATTAAAACAATTTTTATGAGAAATAAAAAATATTTGATGATTAGTGAGGATTTTGTTTAGAAAATTTTTATAATGATTGTTTTATACGGCTATTAAAAACCTATTGTCGGGGTGGCTCAGCTTGGTTAGAGCGCCTGACTCATAAGCGAAGCTGAAAGGGTTCGAAAAAATAGTGCTTGTCTTTTGGCGCTAAGATATCAGGAGGTCGCGGGCTCAAATCCCGCCCCCGACATACTAAATATTAGCACGGTTAGTTGAACAGGAGAAAACATCAATTTTTACTATTAAAATGGTGTTCAAATCCTTTCCCCCTGTACTACTTTTTTTATATTGATTTCATTTCAACATTGCTACAACTCTGAATTTGTTATGTTTTTGGTATGTTTTTTCTGACTACTTCATATTTTCTTTATAAAGTTATGAATTCCCTCTGCTATTTCGCCCCAATTGTCATTACTAAAAAAATGATGGCAACCATCATACAGCTTGTATTCTGCATGGTATTTATCCGCTAATCTTATAATCAATTCGGGAGGAGATATCCTATCTTGCCGTGTTCCGATGAAAAAGAGAGGGCATTTTACATTCTTTTCATTTACAGCTATTCGGTTCATTCCTAGCTCATATGTAATAATTGCTGATTGTTTCTCCAATTTTTTATAGATATTTCTTGCTTTTTCTTCTTCTATTCCACCCAAATTATATTTTCTAATATACCTATAATCCTGTTTAAACGGTATTCCCATGATAACTTGTGGTGCATACTTGGCAGAAGATAGTATAATATCACCACGATACCTCACTCCTTTTGGAGCCGCAGAGCATACTGCAACGCCACCTTTTATGTTGGCTTCCTCTGCTACTTTCTGGACAATCAAACCACCCATTGAATGTCCAATAACTATATCCTCTTCTGTTACTATGTCCTTCACTTTATTTACATAATCTTGAAAACGAGTAAACCTCAGATTTAATCCTTCTTTCAAATTAACAGCTTTGCATAAAAAATCTTTCTCATTAAAATAATCAATAATAGGTTTCCATACTTCAGCATTCGATAACATTCCATGAACAAAAATAAGCATATTTTTTCTACCCAAACTCCAATTTGAAAACAACTGTTTATTTATAAAATATATCTTGACGATTGATAGGTCTTATTATCAGATATTTTATGCTTTTTCGTAATGTTGCTTTCTGTTTAATTATGATTATACATCATATTTAGTATATTATCGGATTAATTCTTACTGTCGATTCATCAA